>DASRDL010000022.1:0-5287 GCA_035652635.1 Hyphomicrobiaceae bacterium
CCGTCGGCGCCGCCGGCGACACCGAGGCGTCGGCGATGCGCGCAATGGGCGTGCCGCGGTCGAAGCTGTGGGCGGCGCCGGCGATGAGCCGCAGCGTCGCCCGTCCTCCGGCGAGGCGCATCGCCTGGACATGGCCCTGCACCTGCATGGGCGAGCACCACTCGTCGCGATCGCCCATCAGGACGCGCACCTCGGTATCGCCGATCGCGGGATCGAGGAACTGGTGGCCGCTCCAGGGATAGGCCGCCAGCACCGCCCTGAGGCCGCGGCCGCGCCCGAGGGCGGCATCGGCGAGACGGCGCGTGGCGGCCGAAAGGACGGCCGAGCCGCCGCGGCTGTGGCCCTGGGCGCCGATGCGCGCGGCGTCGATCTCGGGAAGGGCGCTCAGCGCCTTGACGGCCGCCAGCACGTCCCAGGCGCTGGCGGCGAAGGAATACTGCGTCTGGTTGGCGACGGTGGAGCCCACCCCGCGCGCCCCGAACGGGTCGAGCACGAAGGCGGCGATCCCGAGGCCGGTCAGCGTCTCGGCGTGCGCCAGATGCGAGGGGGCGACACCGAGGCTGCCCGGCGTGACGATCACGACCGGCCACGGCCCCGCGCCGCCCGCCGGCGGCAGGAACAGCTTGCCGTCGATGGTGACGGGGGCCATGTCCTTGGGCCGGCTGATGGCCTGGTAGTAGTTGGTCGGATTGGCGGAGGGCACGTCGATGTTGCGCCCGGCGCTGCCGTTGCCGAAGATGATGCTGCGGTCACGGAAGCGGTCCGGCGCTGAGCTCATGGGGCTCCCTCTCCTGCCGGCGCCACCTGCGTGAGGCGCCTCGGGCCGAGGTTAGTGGCTGGCGCAAGGGTTCGCAAATCGCACGGCTCGCGGAGCTGGTAAGACTGGCGCAGCCGTCTGCGGCGTGAAATGCTGCCGGTCACGATCTCTAAGTCCGTGCCGACCGAGAACAACGACCGTCCGGAGGAGCAAACGCATGAAGGCCGCCGTCCTTTACGAAGTCAACAAGCCGCTCGTCATCGAGGACGTGACGATCAACAAGCCGGCCGCGCGCGAGGTGCTCCTGCGCACTGCCTATGCGGGCCTGTGCCACTCCGACCTGCACTTCATCGAGGGGCTCTACCCGCATCCGCTGCCCGTCGTGCTGGGCCACGAGTCGGCCGGCATCGTCGAGGAGGTCGGCTCGGAGGTGCACTACGTCAAGAAGGGCGACCACGTCATCACCTGCCTCTCCGTTTTCTGCGGCACCTGCGACAACTGCACGACCGGGCGGCCGTTCCTGTGCACCGACACCAGCGTGAAGATGCTGCCGGGCGTCGCCAAGCGCCTCTCCCTCAACGGCAAGCCGCTGCACACCTTCACCAACCTTTCCTCCTACGCCGAGATGATGCTGGTGCACGAGAACGCCGTGGTGAAGATCGACGACGACTTCCCGCTCGACCGCGCCGCCCTCATCGGCTGCGGCATCATCACCGGCTACGGCGCGGCGGTGAACACGGCCAAGGTGGCCCCCGGCGAGAAGGTGGCCGTGATCGGCTGCGGCGGGGTCGGCATGGCGGCCATCAACGGCGCGGCCATCGCCGGCGCGGGGCGCATCATCGCCATCGACACCAACCCCGTGAAGCTGCAGCTCGCCGCCAAGCTCGGCGCCACCGACCTCGTCAATCCCAAGGACGGCGATCCGGTGCAGCAGGTCAAGGACCTCATGAAGGGCGGCGTGCACCATGCCATCGAGTGCCTCGGCACCAAGGTCACGGCCGAGCAGGCCTTCAACATGCTGGCGGCCGGCGGCACGGCCACGATCGTCGGCATGGTGCCGTTCGGGCAGAAGATCGAGCTGCACGGCTTCGACTTCCTGCGCGAGCGCAAGATCCAGGGCTCGTCGATGGGCTCCAACCGCTTCCGCGTGGACATGCCGCGGCTGATCGAGTTCTACCGGCAGAGGAAGCTGCACCTCGACGACTGGATCTCCGACCGCATCAAGCTGTCCGAGATCAACGAGGGCTTCGCCGCCATGAAGGCCGGCAAGGTGGTGCGCAGCGTCATCCAGTTCGGCGCGTGAGCTCTGATGGGGGAGGACGCGTTGGACAACGAGGCCGAGTACAACAACCGCAGGCGCGTGCCGGACTATGCCGCCTATGCGGCGCGGTGGGGGGCGGCATCGGCCGCCTACCGGCAATCGGCCGCGGGCGCCCGCCTCGATGAGCCCTATGGGCCCGGCGAGCGCAACCGCTACGACCTCTTTCCGGCGGGGTTGCCGAAGGCGCCGCTCGTCGTCTACATCCACGGCGGCTACTGGCAGCGCGGCGACCGCAAGGACTATTCGTTCCTGGCGCGCCCGTTCAACGCGGCCGGCATGGACGTGGCGCTGCCCTCCTACTCGCTGTGCCCCGCGGTGTCGGTGATGGAGATCGTCGCCGAGATGCGCAGCTGTCTCGCCGCAATCTGGAAGGCGACGGGCAAACACCCGGTGGTCACCGGCCATTCGGCCGGCGGGCACCTGGCCGCGGCCATGCTGGCGACCGACTGGGGCCGGGTCGCCGGCGCACCCGCGGACCTCGTGCGCGCCGGCGTGCCCATCAGCGGCATCTTCGAGCTGGAGCCGCTCGTTCCCACGACGATCAACGACCTCGTCAAGCTCGACGCCACCTCGGCGCGGGCGGCAAGCCCGCTGCTGTGGCCGCCCCCGCCGGCCGGCCGGGCGCTGGTGGCCGCCGTCGGCGGGGATGAAAGTGCGGAGTTCCTGCGCCAGAGCCGCGACCTGGCGGCGGCGTGGGGGAAGGCCGGCGTCGAGGGCACCTGTCTCGAGGTGCCGGGCGCCAACCACTTCTCGGTGGTCGACGCCCTGGCCGATCCGGGCAGCGCGCTCTTCGGCCACGTGGCCCGGCTCGCGGGGCGCGCCGCCTCGGGGTAGCCACGGTCACGCCGCGCGCACGAGGCGGCTCTGCAGCTCGAGCACGGCGATCATGAAGCCGACGCGGTCCTCGGCGGCCTCGGCCAGGATCGAGAAGTAGTTGGGCGTCGCAGGCAGGATCTCGCCGATTACCTCGCCGTACTCGAAGCGCAGGTCGGCCTCGTACTTGCGGGCAATGGCCTGCATCTTGGAGTTCTCGGCCAGGCAGCTCATGTAGAGCCGCCGCACCCCGCGGTTGCGGGCGGCGCGCACGACGCGGCCCATCAGCTCGGTGCCGATGCCCTGGTCCTGATAGGGCTTTTCCACCGAGAAGGCGGCCTCTGCCTCCTCGCCCCAGGCGTCGCCCAGCCGGCGCAGCTCGGCGGCGGCGCGCACGCGGCCATCGACGATGTGGCCGTAGACCACGCTGCCGAACTCGGCCATGCGGGCCGCATAGTCCTCGATGAAGGCGTCGGAGACGGAGTGGGCAAAGCGCAGCCGGCGGCTGTCCTTGTCGAGGCGCAGAAGGTGGTCGCGGAACTTGTCGGTCTCCGTCGGCCACAGCTTGCGCGTCGTGCCCGTTGCCGCCGGCAGCCCCGGCTTCTCGCTCCCGATCGCGTTGCTCATGGTTACACCCCTCTTCTCATGATGTCCGCATCCCGCAGCTCATCGGCCGGCGGGCGCGACGACCCGCATTTGGGGTCGATTTTGCGATGCACAATCCCCGCGAAATGGGCGACAGTGTGATCGGAGAAAATCAAGACAGGTCAATGAAATAGATGTGATACCGCACCGCCACATGCGGCGATGGGCCGCGCACTGCCCGCGCTTCGCGCGGCCTGCTTGCCGCTCGCGCACGTACAACTCGTGCAAGCGCGCGGGCACCGCCCGATTCCGGCTCGGCAGCACTCGACCGGAGCCTGTCGATGACCGAGCCCGTGGGCCGCCGGCCGCATTGACCCACCGGCCCCGTCGCGCTAGCCGGAGCGGCGATGAGCCTCCTCGACAAGTACCGGGCGCTGGTCGCCGATGGTGTGATCGAAGCCGACCCGGCGCAGGCGGCGGCGGCCGCGCGGCTCCAGGAGGTGGCGCGCAATCTGCGCCACTGGCGCCGGCGCGAGGGCCTGGCGGCCCTGCTCAAGGGCACCGAGCCCGCTCCCAAAGGCCTCTACATCTTCGGTCCGGTCGGCCGCGGCAAGACCATGCTGATGGACCTCTTCTACGAGGCCGTGACGTTCCGGCCGAAGCGGCGCGTCCACTTCCACGCGTTCATGGCCGAGGTGCACGAGCTGATCGGCGCCGCGCGCAAGGAGGTGCCGGGCGACCCCATCCCCCAGGTGGCGCGAGCGCTGGCGGCCAAGGCGCGGCTCCTGTGCTTCGATGAGCTGCACGTCACCGACATTGCCGACGCCATGATCCTGGGCCGCCTGTTCCGCGAGCTGTTTGCGGCGCAGGTCGTGGTGGTGGCCACCTCCAACTCGGCTCCGCACGACCTCTACAAGAACGGGCTCAACCGAGCGCTCTTCCTGCCCTTCATCGACCTCATCGGTGAGCACATGGGGGTGGAGGAGCTGCTGGCCGCCAAGGACTTCCGTCTCGACAAACTGATGGGCAAGCCGCTCTACTTCACGCCGGCGGACGCCCACGCCAGGGCGGAGCTGGACCGGCTGTGGCGCGAGCTCACCGGCAGTCATCCGGGCGCCCCGGCCGAGCTCGACGTCAAGGGGCGCAAGGTGCGGGTGCCGGCGGCCTCCATGGGCGTGGCGCGCTTCGCCTTCGCCGACCTCTGCGAGCAGCCGCTCGGTGCCGGCGATTTCCTGCACATCGCCCATGCCTTCCATACCGTTCTCATCGAGGCCATTCCGGTGCTGTCGCCGTCCCGGCGCGACGTGACCAGGCGTTTCATCAACCTCGTCGATACCCTCTATGACAACCGCGTGTGCCTCATCGCCTCGGCGGCCGCGGAGCCCGCGGCGCTGCTGCCGGCGGGAGACATGCAGTTCCTGTTCGAGCGGACGTCCTCGCGCCTCATCGAGATGCGCTCGGAGAGCTACCTCACAGGCCGCATCGACCGGCTGAACCGGGTGGCCTCGGCGTGATGGCGAGACGGGGACCGGCCCGCTGCCTCAAATTGCGGCATGTGCAGGCGTCGGCAGGCAGTCGCCTTGAAGGTTGCGAGGTTTCGGGCTAACCAACGGCGTGCGGGCACGGCGGGCCGCCGGCTCGCGTCCAACCGCGGCTCGACGCATCGCACCCCAGGGAGCTTCAGTCATGGCGCGCAAGAAGATCGCGCTGATCGGCGCAGGCATGATCGGCGGTACGCTGGCCCATCTCATCGGCCTCAAGGAGCTGGGCGATGTGGTGCTGTTCGACATCGTCGACGGCGTGCCGGGGGG
>DASRDL010000023.1:0-4514 GCA_035652635.1 Hyphomicrobiaceae bacterium
GTTCTCCAGGAACAGACCGCGCAGGTACTCCGAGTGCATGCGATAGGGCATGCGGGTCTGATCGGCATTCCAGGCCCTGAGATCGATCATGCCGTCGCGGTCGCCCAGCACGTACTCGCGGATCAGCTTCGACCAGACGAGTTCGTTGGACCGCAGCGCCCGGAAAGCGTCGGACATCTGGCGGGTGTCGAGCACGCCCTGGTCCCACATCAGGTCCTCGAGAAAGGCGATCTGGCTCTCGTCGACGAACAGCATGAGCTCGCCCGCCTCGGTGAAGTCGATCTGGCCGGCGAGCAGGGTGAGGGAGGCCAGCCGATCATCGCCGTCGCGCGCCATGGTCGCCGCCGCGATAGCCGCCAGGGTGCCGCCGAGGCAATAGCCGGCGAGATGCACGGGGTGATCGGGCACGATGGTCTCGACGACACCCAGCGCCGCCATGATGCCTCGGGTGCGGTACTGATCGAAGGACAGGTCGCGGTCCTCGGGCCCCGGGTTGCGCCAGGACACCATGAACACGGTGTGGCCCTGGTCCACGAGGTAGCGCACGAGCGAGTTCTGCGGCCGCAGATCGAGGATGTAGTACTTCATGATCCAGGCCGGCACGATGAGCACCGGCTCGGCCCACACCTTGTCCGTCGTCGGGGTGTACTGGATGAGCTCCATCAGCTCGTTGCGGTAGACCACCTGGCCGTCGGTGATGGCCAGGTCGCGTCCGACGACGAAGCCGCCAGGACGAGCAGGGGGCTCGCCGGCCATCTCGCGACTCCAGTCGTCGGCGAAGTTGATGGCGCCGCGCAGCAGGTTCATGCCTCCTTCCTCCTGCGTCCGCTGCACGATGACCGGATTGAGGAAGGGGCAGTTGGAGGGTGAGAGAATGTCGAGCACCTGCCGCGACATGAAGGCCATGCGCTCGGCGTGGATCGGCGACATGCCGCGCACCTGCCTGGTGGCATGGCGCCAATAGTCCTCGAGCGCCAGGAAGCACTGGACATAAGTGTCGAAAGGCGGCTGCTGCCATCCCTCGTCGCTGAAGCGCTGGTCGCCCTCGCGCGGGCGGAAGGGCGGTTCGACCTCTGCCCCTGCCAGCGAGCGGCCGCCGTAGCGGGCAACCCTGGCGAGGTTCATCCACGCCGTGAACGCCAACTCCAGCTGTCGGCCCGGTGCACGCACCAGGTGCGCGACCCAGTCGAACCAGGCGTCACACATGGCATACGGCGACATGCCGTGCGTCAGCTTGCCGGTGGCGGCGCGGACGATGCGGTCGAGGTTGTCGAAGGAGTAGCCGTTGCGGTGCGCAGGCCGCACCGGCGGCGGGGGTATTGCGGCGTGCGTCGGCGCCGACCGGAGGTCCTGTCCGTTGCGCGCGCTCCGGCGCGCGGCACCGTTGATGACTGTCTGGTGCATGTTGCGACTACCGCTCCATCCTCGCGTGGACGGGCATGATTTGCAGATGCAGTTTAAGAGCGTGTGAAGCTCGGCGATCCGTCCCCGGAGAAGTGGGCCAAACCTGTAGTCTTCTATAGATCTGGACCTATGCGCCGCAGAGGATCGGAACGGCCGGGAAGAGGAACACGGCGGACATCAATAATGGCCCCTCAGCCGGGCGTCGGGCGCCGGCAGGTCGCCTGCCCCCGGCGGCCGCCAGTGCACGAAGCCCTGCGCACATCCTGACGACGCGCTGTCAGCACGGCAGTGCTAGCGTGCCTCGCTACCCGACGCGACGTAGCGATGGTTGCCGGGAAGTGGGGTCGTGTCCCACCGTGGGCCGCAGGATCGGCGCGATGGAGCTCGCAATTTTTGGCCGCTTTCACGCCCGCGCGGGCAAGGAAGCCGAGTTGGCGGCATTGCTGCGCGGCCAGCTGGGGCTGGTGCGGGCAGAGGCCGGGTGCCTGTCCATCGACACTTTCCGCTCCACCCGCGATGCGCGGCTGTTCTATCTCCACTCGCGCTGGGTCGATGAGGCGGCCTTCGACCTGCACGCCACGCTGCCGCAGACGCTGCAGTTCCTGGAGCGGGTGAGGCCGCTGATCGATCATCCGCTCGACGTGGCACGCACGACACGCCTCGGCTAGCCCGGTCGACAGGCACCGCCGGGCCGGCCTACGCTTGCCGGCACCGATCCCAAGACAACAGCACCCGAGGTGAGCGATGCCGAAGATCGAGCGGAAGATTGTTCCCGGCGTGCCGGCGCCGGTCAGCCACTACTGCCACGTTACCCGCGCGGGCCCGCACGTGTGGGTGGCGGGTGTGGTCGGCCAGGCCCAGAACGGCAGCATACCCGCCGACGTCGTGGCCCAGTTCGACCTCGCCATTGCCGCCATGGACCGGTGCCTCAAGGCGGCAGGCGCCGGCCCGGAGCACGTGGTCAAGGTGCAGATCTTCATGACCGACATTGCCGAGCGGCCGAAGATCAATCCGCGCCGCATCGCCTATTTCGGCGACAACCTGCCCGTCTCGACCCTGGTCGAGGTCAAGGGCCTCGTCGACCCGCGCATGAAGGTCGAGATCGAGTGCCAGGCCTACGTGGGCTAAGGTTGCGCGGGTTGCGTCGGAGAATGGGCCCCCGCACGGCGGCCGGCAGCGGACCGCCGCTTACGGCGTAGACGCCAATCGAGATCATGGCGATCGCCACCCAGTCGATGACCGATGGCCATTCACCGAGGATGGGGATGCCCATGAGCGCCGTCATGGCGGGGGTCAGGGCGACGAAGGCCGCTCCTCCCGTGGCGCCGAGCAGGCCGACCATGCGCCCGTAGAGCAGCAGGGCAACGACGGCGGTGAGAATGCCCTGCACGACAGCTTGCAGCGCAATGTCGAAGAGCGGCACCGTCGAAAGCTTGTTGCCGGCAAGAAGCGCGTAGCCAGGCAGGTAGAGCACGAGCGAGCCCACGCCGGCGATGGCAGCGGCGTGCAGGCCGTCGAGCCGGGCACGCCGCATTGCCACGGTGTAGCAGGCCCACACGAACCCGGCGGCCAGGAAAAGCGCGTGCCCGATGTTCTGGGTCGTGCCGAGCGCGCCGCCGGTGACCCAGACGATGCCGACGGCACCTCCTGCGATCAGAGCGAGGCCGATCGACTTTGACGGCGTGAATGCCTCCTTGAGGATCGCCGCCGCCAGGAGCGCGACCATCAGCGGCATCACACCGGGGAACAGGGCGCCTCCGTGAGCCGCCGGGGCGAACAACAGGCCGGCATTGACCAGAAGGACCATCGGGGCGCCGCAGCCCATGATGACGGCCGCGACACCGGTCCAGCCCAGGCGGTCGCGGGCCAGACCCTTGCGCCACAGGTGGGGGAGCAGGAGCAAGCCGGCAACGCTGAACCTTATGGCAGCGACGTCCCAGGGGCTGAGGCTGGTCTTGACGCCCAGGCGGGACACGACAATGAAGCCCGCCCAGATGCATACGGCGGCAACGCCATAGAGCGCCCCGCGTGCATACTGCGCGGTTGTCGGATGCTGCATCGGCCCTTCGCAGGAGGGGATGAAGGTTTGCGACTGTGCGCAACGAACCCGGCGATGGCGACCCGTTTCCTGTGCTTGGGGCGCACGGCGACCGCGCTGCAGCTAGAACAGCACGTCGAGGACGCTGCGAATCGCGCCGGCCAGCCACTCGAGCGGTGTACGTGCTGCCGCGCCGCCGCCGCCCTGCATGGGCAGTGACGGCGCGATCGCGAGCGGCAGCACCTTGGTGGCGATCTCGACGGGGGCATACTTGCGTAGCGTGCCCGCATCCATGGGCCATACGCTCATGTTGCGAATCGCCCAGTGCTCGCGGGCGAGCTCCTGCAGACGGGCCTCGAACGACGAGCGGGCTCCTTCGCTGAAGGGCTCCTCGAGCTTCTGGCGCAGGGCGGCGATCTGGAACTCGAGGGCCGGCAGCCGCTCGGCCGCGAGCTCGGTGCGGGCCGCAACCAGCCGGCGCCGCAGGGCGAGCACGGGCCGCACGAAGCCGACGTAGGCAAAGCACGCCACCACCAGCCATTGGGCGAAGGCCTGCCACGTGAACCACGGCATCGCGGCGACACCGCAGACCGCCTGCTGATACTCGGAATAGGACGGGTAGACGTAGGCCCAGGCCGCCAGCCACAGCAGTGGCACGGCCGTGAGCACGGCCTGAAAGAGGTAGAAGTCGCCGAGCGGCCGGAATCCGCTGGCGCCGTCGAAGTGCGTCGGTCTGATGCTGAGCTTGGTGCCGGGGTCGGCGAGCACCGACGCGGCCAGCCCGTACGTGGCGAGCCGGCCGAAGAAGGCGCCGACGATGACGCTGACCACGAGGCCGAGCAGAATCGGGAGGAGAAGCAACAGCACCGTCTGCCGCTTGGCTTCCAGCCCCGCGTCCGCATCGAGCAGTGTGCCTGCAAGCGGCCGATAAAAGGGTACGTAGACGACGAGCATCATGCCGAGAAAGAGCAGGGCGGACAGCGTCTCGCGGCGGCGGTGCCGCGCCATGATGCGCTGCTGCAGGCCGTGGATGGGGTTGGTCGCATAGTCGAGCGTCCCCTGCAGCCACAGT
>DASRDL010000024.1:0-7892 GCA_035652635.1 Hyphomicrobiaceae bacterium
GTCGGCCACGCAGCGCGCGATCAGGTCGTCGGCCGCCGACGGATCGCTCAGGTCCGCGGTATAGAGCCGGCACTCGGCCCCCAGCGCCTGAACCTCCTTCTGCAGGCTCAAGGCGTCCTCGTGGGACGTGTTGTAGTGGCCAGCGATGTCCCAGCCCTCGCCGGCGAGGTGCAGGGCGATGGCGCGGCCGATGCGGCGCGCCGCTCCCGTGATGAGCGCCGCCTTGGTCCCGCTGTTGCCTGAGTTGCGCCGATCCATGGCGCATCTTGTCAACACCGGCCCGGGAGGGCAAGTAAGGCCATGGCCAGCCGACAGAAACCTCCGCCGACGGCGGTCCTTGGCAAACCCGTCGGGCTCCCGCGGAGCCCGGAGGAAGCCGTCCTCGACCGCGTCCCCAACCCCCACGCCGACACGCACTATCTCGCGCGCTTCACGGCCCCGGAGTTCACCTCGCTGTGCCCGGTCACCGGCCAGCCCGATTTCGCCCACCTCGTCATCGACTACGTGCCGGACAGGTGGCTGGTGGAGTCGAAGTCGCTCAAGCTCTACCTCGCCTCGTTCCGCAATCACGGCGCCTTCCACGAGGACTGCACAGTGGCCATCGGCAAGCGGCTGGCGGCACTCCTCGAGCCGCACTATCTGCGCATCGGCGGCTACTGGTATCCGCGCGGCGGCATGCCCATCGACGTGTTCTGGCAGACGGGCACCTGCCCAAAGGGCGTGTGGCTGCCCGACCAGGGCGTCGCTCCCTACCGCGGGCGGGGGTAGCGGCGCCCCTCGCGCAGGCCCGCTGGACCTCCTACTCGTCCTCGTCCCAGCGGACGCGCCGCCACTTCTTCTGCTTCGGAGCGGCCTTGCGCTTCAGGCGCCTCTGCGGCTTGGCTTCGGCCGGCCCGGCGTCGGTCGCCACTTCGCGCTGAGCGAGGCTCGCCAGCTGGACGGGCGCCGCGGGCGTGCCCGGGTCCCTCCAGGCATAGCCCTTGGCGACCGTGCGCCCCGGGAACAGCAACGTTACGGGGTTGATGTGCTCGCCGTTGCGCTTGCGCACCTCGTAGTGGACGTGCGGGCCGGTGGAGTGCCCGGTGCTGCCGAGATAGCCCAGCACGTCTCCCTGCCGCAGTCTCTGGCCGACGCTGGACGCGATCCGGCTCAGATGTCCGTAGAGGTGGGTCCTGCCGTAGACATCGATCGTCACCACCGCGTTGCCGTAGCCGCCGCGCCAGCCGGCGAACACCACGGTCTGGCTGGCTGTAGTGACGAGCACCGGGGAGCCCAGCCGGCCGGCGAGGTCGATTGCCGGATGGTGCCTGCCCTGATTGAAGAGGCTCGTCACCCGGCCGTTGGCGAACGGCATGATGAACTCGGGCGGCTCGCGACCGCTGTCCGCCTCGACGATCTCGGCGCTGGCCAGCGGATCCGACCAGCGCGCCGACATGCGCGCGCGAGAGGCGCGCGACATCCGCAGACGGCGGGGGTCGCTCAAGGCCTTTCTCGGCTCCAGGGCATGCGCATGCAGCAGCGGCCGCGACCGACGGCGCGCGATCTCTGCTTCGATTGCCTTCGTCACCGGATCCTCGAGCACCGGCAGCCTGGCGGGCCGTGCCGGCTCGTCGTTGCCCGGCTTCGACAACAGGCGCGGGACGGCTGGTGTCGGCGCCCACCGCAACTCCTCGGCATCGCTCTCCACCACGCTTGCGCGCGCTCCGAGCGAGGCAAAGACGATGGGACGCTCACGCCTGCGTCCCTCGGTCAGCGCAACGATCGCCGGCGCTGCCGGGGCCCGTGCTGACGGGGGTTCCACGGCGGGAAACCCTCGGTCGAAGAACACTCGCTCGGGCACCGGCACCGGTGCCTCCGACCCCATCCCGGCCATGACAGATGCGACGCTGGCGGTGAGAATGAAAATGCCCGCTGTCGGAACACGCGACAGCAACGCTGTGAGGCGCATGTCTCCCTCGATCCCCGTTGGTGCCAAATCGGCAGGCGCCTGGCTGCGGGCCCCACTCCCCGCGACAGCGCGCACCGGCCGCGCGACCGGGACACCGAGGGCGCCCCGGAAACGGCAGCCGCCATGCGAGAAACGTTATCGACGCGCCGGCCGCCACGCGGCGGTGCGTCGCACCGGATCACAATAAAGTGCAACGTTTCCGGGAACTTTTCGCTAAGAGCGCAGAATTGCTCTCAACCCGGGGCAGCCGCTCCCGGCATGCACATGCCTGCCCCGCAATCAGCGCGGGGCAGGGCGCACGCATGCGACGGCCGCAACCGAGCGTCGGGCGGCGAACGCGAGCGTGCAGAGAAGTGCGAGACGAGCGGAAACCGGGATCAGGCCGCCGAGCCCAGCGTCTGCCGGCCGGCGCGCCGATCCGGCGGCACGGCCTCCTCGGCCAGCAGCTTCACCGCCTCGGAGAGCGGCAGGACGCGGCTCTGCTGGCTGCCCAGCCGGCGCAGCGACACGGTCCTCTCCTCGGACTCGCGCTTGCCCACCACCAACAGGGCCGACACCTTGGTGAGCGAGTGCTCGCGCACCTTGTAGTTGATCTTCTCGTTCCTCAGGTCGGCCTCGGCGCGCAGTCCTGCATTTCTCAGCGCCGCCAGCACCTCCTCCGCGTAAGCGTCGGCATCCGACACGATGGTGCACACCATCGCCTGCACGGGAGCGAGCCACAGCGGCAGATGGCCGGCGGTGCTCTCGAGCAGAATGCCGATGAAGCGCTCCATGGAGCCGAAAATGGCGCGGTGGATCATCACGGGCCGCTTCTTCTCGCCGTCGGCATCGATGTAGAAGGCGCCGAACCGCTCCGGCAGGTTGAAATCGACCTGGATGGTGCCGCACTGCCAGTCGCGACCGATGGCATCGCGCAGAACGTACTCGAACTTGGGGCCGTAGAAGGCACCTTCGCCGGGGTTGATGCCGGTCTTGATGGTGTTGCCGGACCGCTCGGCGATCTCCTTCAGCACCTGGGCCATGGTGGCCTCGGCCCGGTCCCAGGCCGCATCCGAGCCGACGCGCTTCTCGGGCCGGGTCGACAGCTTCACGACGATCTTCTCGAAGCCGAAGTCGGCGTAGATCGACAGGATGAGATCGTTCATCTTGAAGCATTCGTCCGCCAGCTGCTCTTCCGTGCAGAAGACGTGCGCGTCGTCCTGGGTGAAGCCGCGCACGCGCATGAGGCCGTGCAAGGCACCCGAGGGCTCGTAGCGGTGCACGATGCCGAACTCGGCGATCCGGTAGGGCAGCTCCCGATAGCTCCTCAAACCGTGCTTGAAGATCTGCACGTGGCCGGGGCAGTTCATCGGCTTGATGGCGAACACGCGCTCGTCGTCGGTCTCCTCGCCGGCGGACTGCGCCGCGAACATGTTCTCGCGGAACCACTCCCAGTGCCCGGAAATCTCCCACAGCGACTTGTCGAGGAGCTGCGGACCGTTCACCTCGCGATAGCCGGCCGCGTTCTGGCGGCGGCGCATGTAGTTGATGAGGCTCTGGAACAGCTCCCAGCCCTTCGGGTGCCAGAACACCACGCCGGGCCCTTCCTCCTGGAAGTGGAAGAGGTCCATCTCGCGCCCGAGCTTGCGGTGGTCGCGCTTCTCCGCCTCCTCGATCTGCTTCAAGTAGGCGGCGAGCTCCGCATCGCTGGCCCACGCGGTGCCGTAGATGCGCTGCAGCTTGGGCCCCTGGGCATTGCCGCGCCAGTAGGAGCCGGCGAAGTGGGTGATCTTGAAGGCCTTGCCGATCTGCCCCGTCGAGGTCATGTGCGGGCCGCGACACAGGTCGAGCCACTCGCCCTGCCTGTAGATCTTGAGGTCCTCGCCCTCGGGGATGGCATCCACCAGCTCGACCTTGAAGATCTCGCCCTTCCTGCGGAAGAAGTCGCGGGCCTGCTCGCGGCTCCACACCTCCTTGGTGAAGGGCGCGTTGCGGTCGATGATCTCGGCCATCCTGGCTTCGATCTTGGCGATGTCGTCGGGATGGAACGGCTCGTCCTTGGCAAAGTCGTAGTAGAAGCCGTTGGCGATCACCGGGCCGATGGTCACCTGAGTGCCGGGCCACAGCGACTGCACGGCCTCCGCCATCACGTGCGCGGCGTCGTGGCGGATGAGCTCCAGCGCCTCGGGGTCGGTGCGGGTGACGATCTTGACAGGGGCATCGACCTCGATGGGGTCGGCGAGATCGGCCAGGCGGCCGTCGACCACCATCGCCACCGCCCGCTTGGCGAGCGACTTGGAGATGCTTTCGGCCAAGCCCTTGCCGGTGATCCCCTTCGGGAACGACCGCTTGGCACCGTCCGGAAATGTCAGGGTGATCTCGCTCACGCGCTCCTCCTCTCACTCGCTGCCAACCAAGCAGGTAAGTGGATGCGATCGGGGCGCGAACGGCGCCCGGCGGCCGCTTGTGACTCCACGGCTGCGCCGGTGTCAAGTCCAATAGGGCGACGGCGCGAGAGCGGCCCGAAGAGACGAGCACGGCCGCGACGCCCGCGGCCTCAGCGCGGGCGGTTGAAGTAGGCGTTGATGGCCGTGACGGTCGACTCGCGGAAGTTGCCGTCGACGCGGCCGTTGTAGTGCCCGGCGGCCTGCAGCCGCCGCTGCAGGGCCATGCGGAACTCCCGGCTCCAGCTCTTCCAGTATTGCGTCATGCGCTGGCGCGAGAATTCGAGCTTGCGGTCGAGCGCCTTCATCATCAGCTCGGCCGCCTCTTCCGGATCCTTGCGGTCCACGCCGCGGCCCTCCTGCAGCATCCACGCAAGATTGTTCATGGCCATGGGGTTGCCGAGGCCGATGGCCTTCCTGTAGAGGGCGACGGCTGCCGCTTCGTTCCTCGCCACGCCCTTGCCCTGCACGTGGAGCAGCGCCAGGTTGACCATGCCGCCGGAATTGCCGAGGTCGGCGGCGCGACGGTAGAGATCGGCGGCCATGAACGGATCGGTGTCGACGCCCTTGCCGTTCTCGTGCATCCAGCCCAGCGTCACCATGGCGACGGAGTTGCCGAGATCGGAGGCGCGCTTGTACCACACGGCGGCCATGTTGATGTCCGTCTGGATGCCGATGCCGTTGTAGTAGAGGCGCGCCAGGTCGACCATGGAGGCCACGTGCTCGGCCTCCGCTGCCTTCTTGAAGAGCCGCGCCGCCTCCAGGGGATCTTTGTCGGCGATCGTACCGTCGAGCAGGATGTGGCCCAGCCGGTTCATGGCGTCCACATTGCCGGCATTGGCTCCGTCCCTCAGCCAGCGCAGCCCCTCCTGCTGATTGACCCCCGTGCCGCGCCCCTCGAGCAGGGCGAAAGCCAGTGCCGTCATGGCGCTCGAATTGCCCGCGTCGGCACCCTTGCGGTACCACTGCACGGCGGTGACATCGTTCTTGAGAACGCCGTTGCCGAAGGCATAGAGCCTGCCCAGGCGGTACATGGCGTGGGCGTTGCCTTCGTCCGCCAGCCGGCGCAGCGTCGCGAGGAAATCGGTGTCCTCGGTGCCGACACGCCATACCTCGAGCAACGCCTCGGAGCCCGGCGTCGCCGCCATCACCCGCTGGCGCAAATCGTTCATGCCGGCGACAGCCTTGCCGTTCATGCCGACGACGATGTCGCCGAAGCGCACGCCCGCCTGCGCCGCGGGTCCGCCGGCCGTCACGCCGAGAATGAGCGCGCCGTTGCCGTCGCTGAGCCCGACCGAGAGGGCGAGCGGCAGCTCTACCGGCTCCATATGCACGCCGAGCCAGCCCTTCAGCCCGTCGGTGGGCTGGTTGCCGATCCTTGCCGCAATGCGCAGCACGCGGCCGAGGGCCGGAGTGACCTGCTTTGACGGAACGACCTTGTCCTTGTCGTCGCGAGGCGGCGTCACCAGACCGACACGCGGCGGCATGCGCACGATGCTGATGCCCTGGTCGGCGACGTTGTGGACGATGCTTGCATCGCCGCCCGCCCGCACACCGAGCACCGGCATGCCGGCCTGGGCCGGCACCGCCCCCGACAGCCAGCCCGCGAGGCCGACGGCACCGATTGCCGAGGTGGTAGCGAAACTGCGGCGCATGGGATGGAACCCCTTCATCCTCACTGTAGCCGGCGGGCCCAACCGTGGCCGGCGGGCGCCGACCGACCCGACGCCGGCTCTGCCTCGAGCCGGACAACGAGCGGATCCGCGCCACCCTGGCGAAGCCGCAGCAGCCACGACGCGCGCCAGAACCTACCAGCAAACCCCGGCAGCGCCAAAGCTGCGGCGCGGCTCTGCCGGGGACGGGTGCGGGCACGCCGGCATCCGTCCCGCGCGCCCGCCACGCAATGCCGAGCCGGCACTCGACCGGCTCCGCCGTTGGTGTCAGTATTTTCTCCACGCACTGCACAATCGGGAGGCAGACGATGACCCCGCCCACCTACCGCCGTATCGTGCTCGCCCGTCGCCCGCCGGGGGAGCCCGCCGAGAGCGACTTCCGCATCGAGGAGGTGCCGACGCCGCAACCGGGACCCGGCCAGGTGCTGGTGCGCGTCATCTATCTGTCGCTCGATCCTTACATGCGCGGGCGCATGCGCGACCAGGCCTCCTACGCGCCCCCCGTCGGCATCGGGGAGGTCATGACCGGCGGCACGGTGGGCGAGGTGGTGGCCTCGCAGAACCCTGCCTTCAAGGTCGGCGACATCGTCGAGGAGCGCCTGGGCTGGCAGGAGTACGGCCTGAGCAACGGCGCCGGGCTGCGCAAGATCGATCCGTCTCTGGCCCCCATCTCCACCGCCAACGGCGTGCTCGGCATGCCCGGCATGACCGCCTACTTCGGGCTCTTCGAGGTCGGCCAGCCCAAGGCCGGAGAGACGGTGGTGGTGTCGGCGGCCTCCGGCGCCGTGGGCCAGGTGGTGGGCCAGCTCGCCAAGATCGCGGGATGCCGCGCCGTGGGCATTGCCGGGGGCGCGCGGAAGTGCGCCTTCGTCAAGGACACGCTGGGGCTCGATGACTGCATCGACTACAAGGCCGGGGGCGACCTCGCCGCGGCGGTGAAAGCCGCCTGCCCCGACGGCGTCGACGTCTATTTCGACAACGTCGGCGGCCCCGTCAGCGACGCCGTGCTCGCCAATCTCAACTTCTTCGCCCGGGTGGCGCTGTGCGGATCGATCTCGCAATACAACGCGGCCACGCCCGAGATGGGACCGCGCCTTTTCGGCACCTTCGTCGGCCGGCGCGTGACCATGCGCGGGTTCATCGTGTCGGACTTCGCGCCCAAGTACGGGGCTGCCATGCGCCAGATGGGCCGGTGGGTGCGCTCGGGCCGCATCAAGTACAAGGAGGACATCGTCGAGGGGCTGGAGAAGGCCCCGCGCGCCTTCATCGGCCTGCTGCGCGGGGAGAACTTCGGCAAGCTGCAGGTGAAGGTTGGCCCCGAGCCGGGCGGACGCTGACGGCGCACCGCCCATCGCGGCTGCGCCGGCGGCCGCCGGATGGCACGGGTAGAACGGCAGTCGCGGTTCAGTCGTCATCCCCTGGCAGGCTCCATGAGCCCTCGCACCCGGCCGACGTAACGGGGCGATGAGGTTTGCGCTGTTCCGCGCGGCACAGGCGATCTGGCCCGGCCCGCGCAGGCCCGGCGCGCGGCCGCAGCCGGAGGCGCCGGCGGCCGCGCTTTGACGCAACGCCAGCCGATCCCGAATGCGCTCATCACTTTACTAAAATGCGAGCCGGCGCGGTCACCACCCGTGCATGCGGCGGAGATAGTCTTGGCGGACGGCAAGCGCCAACGCGGGAGTATTCGGCGGGAGCTGCGGCGATGACCTCGATCCAATGCGACGTCTGCCAGTCGCGCTACGCGAGCGGAAGCGAAGAGAGAACCTGGCGCAATGCGGCGCGCGCGGTCTTTGCCTGTGAGGTGTGCGGCAACCTTCTCGCGAACTGGGTCGGCAGGCCGGTCGTCCC
>DASRDL010000025.1:0-5523 GCA_035652635.1 Hyphomicrobiaceae bacterium
CACCGCCGAATCCAAGGTCGACCCCCAGTGCGTGACGCTCGCCTCGCGCATCGAGGCTCTGCGCAAGGAAGGCATCGGCGACAAGATCGAGAAGGCAGCCGCCAAGAAGTACAAGATGACGCAGTCGGATCTGAACAAGGCTGACCAGCTCACAAAGGCCAACGCCGAGTTCCAGCTGCGCTGCTCGACCATCATGCCGCCGATTACCGCCGAGCCCGATCCGGCGCCCACGCCGGCGCCGAAGGCCAAAGGCAAGAAGGAGGCCGCGTCCTCCGCGCCGCGGCTCCAGGATCAATAACCGAGCCGCCGCTTGCCGTTGCGACCCGCTGATGAGTGCGGCTGCAATCTCCATCGTGCGCAGCTCTGAGGTCTGCGGGAAACAAGACGGCGCAGCGCAGCCTTGCGCTGCTGCATCCGTGTCACAGTCCTGCCCCATGCGGTTGAAAATATTCGGGGTCTATGGTTCGTAGGCGTTCGGCTGGCAACGAGAGGAGACGAGGAGGCATTCGTGGTCCGCACGATGTCGATGGCAGCTAGATACCTGGCCATAGGGGCTGTGATCGCTGCGCTGGCCGGCTGCGCCGACAGTGACGGCTTCAGCGGCGATCCGGGTGCAATGCCGCTGGCCTCCGGCCAGACCTGCGGGTCGATTCGGCAGGAGCTCGATGCGCTCGACCGCAAGGGCGCGCAGGCCAAGGTCGAAGCGGCGAGCCAGGGCAAGAAGCTCGCCGCCAAAGACAAGGCCGACGTCGACCGCTACAATTCCCTCCTCAACCAGTACCTGGGTGCGCGCTGCCACGTGTAAGCCGCGGCGCCTGCACCTGCCGTAGCCTTTGCGCAAGTCGCACGAATTGGGTTGAATGACGGGCCTCGGGCTCACCGCTCGGGGCCCTGTGGCGTTTGCTCCGGGCGCGGCGGCGAGGTCTTCCTTCCATGGCTGACACGAGCTTCGACATCATCATCATCGGTGCCGGCCCCGGCGGCTACGTCGCAGCCATCCGCGCGAGCCAGCTCGGCTTCAAGACCGCCGTCGTCGAGCGCGACCACCTGGGCGGCATCTGCCTCAACTGGGGCTGCATTCCGACCAAGGCGCTGCTGCGCTCGGCCGAGGTGCTGCACTACCTGCAGCACGCCAAGGACTACGGGCTCAAGGCCGAGAACGTGAGCTTCGACCCCAAAGCGGTCGTGGAGCGATCCCGCCGGGTGGCGGGCCGGCTCAATGCCGGCGTCGGCTTCCTGATGAAGAAGAACAAGATCGCCGTCATCTGGGGCGAGGCCACCATCGAGGGGCCGGGACGGCTCGCCGTCAAGGCGGCGCGCAGCGAGGCGCCCAAGGGCGCGCTGGGGCCCGGAACCTACCAGGCCAGACACATCATCGTCGCCACCGGCGCCCGTCCCCGTGTCCTCCCCGGGCTCGAGCCCGACAAGAAGCTCATTTGGACCTACTTCGAGGCGATGGTGCCGCCGGCGGTCCCGAAGTCGCTGCTGGTGATGGGGTCGGGCGCCATCGGCATCGAGTTCGCTTCCTTCTTCCGGTCGCTCGGCGCAGCCGTGACCGTCGTGGAGGTGCTGCCCCAGATCCTTCCCGTGGAGGATGCCGAGATCGCCGCGTTCGCCCGCAAGAGCTTCGAGCGCCAGGGCATCAAGGTGCTCACCGGCGCCAAGGTGACGAAGCTCGACAAGAGGGGCGACGGCGTCGTGGCCGCCATCGACGACGGCAAGGGCGGAACGCAGTCGCTCGAGGTCGAGCGCGTGATCTCGGCGGTGGGCGTGGTCGGCAACGTCGAGGGCCTCGGGCTCGAGAAGCTGGGCGTCAGAATCGACCGCGGCACCATCGTCGTCGACGGCCACGGGCGCACCAACGTACCGGGCATCTACGCCATCGGCGACGTTGCCGGGCCGCCGATGCTGGCGCACAAGGCCGAGCACGAGGGCGTGGTGTGCGTGGAGGCCATCAAGGGGCTCGACCCGCATCCGCTCGACAAGCTGAAGATACCGGGTTGCACGTACTGCACCCCGCAGATCGCCAGCGTCGGCCTCACGGAGGCAGCCGCCAAGGCGCAGGGCCGCGAGGTACGGATCGGCCGCTTCCCGTTCGCCGGCAACGGCAAGGCCATCGCGCTGGGCGAGGACCAGGGACTGGTGAAGACGGTCTTCGACGCCAAATCCGGCCAGCTTCTCGGTGCACACATGGTCGGCGCGGAGGTGACCGAGCTGATCCAGGGCTTCGCCATCGCCATGCAGCTCGAGACCACCGAGGAGGACCTCATGCACACGGTCTTCCCGCATCCCACTCTGAGCGAGATGATGCACGAGAGCGTGCTCGACGCCTTCGGCCGCGTGATTCATGTATAGCCGTTGTGCGGTGCGCCCGCCCTCGCCGCGCCTGCGGCGAGAGCGAACGGGGTCGGCGGCACGGTGAGCAAGACGCTTCTCATCGCCTATTGCGGCCTGCTGCTGTCGGTGAGCGCGTTCTCCTGCGACATCACGCTGCCGGCCTTCTGGTCGATGGAGCGCGATCTCGCCGCCCCCATCGAGTGGGTGCAGGCGGTGGTGCCGGTCTTCCTCATCGCCCAGGGCTTCGGCCAGCTGGCGTTCGGCCCGGTATCCGACCGCTTCGGCCGTCGCCCGGTGATCCTGGCGGGGCTCGTGCTCTACATCGCGGGCGCGGGCGTGGCGGCGCTGGCGGCCGGCATCGGACTCGTACACGTCGGCCGCATCGCCCAGGGTGTCGGCAGCGCCTGCGGGATTGCCGTCGGCCGGGCCGTGCTGCGCGACGTGAGCCACGGCCCGGCGCTGGCCCAGGCGATGGCGCTCGCCATGGCGATCTTCGCGCTGGGGCCCATCTGCGCGCCGCTGCTGGGCTACGGTCTGGTCGCGCTCGGCGGCTGGCGCACCATCTTCCTCGGCATGGGCCTGTTCGGGGCGGCGCTGCTGGCGGCAACCGTCGGCTGGTTCCGCGAGACCAACCCGGCCCCCGACCGGGAGGCGCTGCAGCCCAGGCGGCTGCTCCAGGCGCTGCTGCGCGTGCTGCGCCATCCGCAGTCGCGCTATTTCCTCACCGTCGCTGCGATCACCCAGTTCGGCATCGTGTCGTTCGTTGCCAATGCGCCGCGCTTCTTCAAGTCGGCATTCGCCATCGACGGCTTTCTGTTCGCGGCCCTGTTCGCTGCCACCGGCCTCGGCATCGTGCTGGGCCAACTCACCAACACGCGCCTCATCGCCCTCCTCGGCGTGCTGGCCGCGACGCGCGTCGCCGCCTTCGTGCTGCTGGCGGTGACGGCCGCCGTGACCCTCCTGTCGCTGGCGGGCGCGCTGCCGGGCGTGGTGTTCGCAGGCCTGATGTTCATCTTCAACACGAGCTTTCTCGTCGTCATCGCCAACTCGGCGAGCCTCGTCATCGATCCGCACCGCGAGATCGCCGGCTTCACTTCCTCGGTGTACGGCTTCGTCACGCAGATCACGGCGTCCGCGCTCGCGGTGCTGACGGTGCCGCTGTTCGGCGGCGCGCTGCTGCCGTGGGCGCTCGTCATGCTGCTGGTGACCGGGAGCGCGTTCGTCGCCCTGATGGCTTATCGGCGTGCCGCCGTCTGAGGTGCGGGGCACCGCAACGCTCAGACCACCGATCGTGGCGCGCTGCAGCATTTTGCGGGCCCGCTCGAACGGGACTCGACGACCGCTGACGGTTCGTTCAAATTGTGTATCGATTCGCCGGAGCCCCTCCGTGCGTTCCCGTGCGTCGCTCCGGCTGCCGCAGCCAGGGGAGACCATTCATGAACGTCAACGCTCAACAGCTCGCCATCTGGGCCCTGATCGGCATCGTCGCCGGCTGGCTCGCAAGCATCGTCGTCGGTGGCGGCGGCGGCGTGCTGCGCTACCTGATCACCGGCCTCATCGGCGCTTTCGTCGGCGGCTTCGTGTTCCAGGCGGCGGGCTGGAAGCTCAATCTCGGCAACGAGTGGGTCGAGCAGATCGTCATCGCCGCCATCGGCGCCATCATCGTGGTGATCATCGCGCGCCTGGTGGTATAGGCCTGCATTGCCTGGGGACCGGCCCGGCCGTCAGCGGCCCGGCCGGTCTCGCGCGGCCCCTTCCCGCACGGCTTCGCGCCAGCTCGTTTCCGCGCCGCCCGCGGCGAGCGCGCGCTCGACGTTGGCGAGGTCCTCGCCGAAGATGCGCGCCACCAGCGCGCGCACGGGCTCCGGCCAGTCGCGACCTTTCACCAGCGCCAGGATCTGCAGATAGCCGGAGCGCGCGCGCTCGAGCGCGTCCCGCGCCTGCGAGCGCGAGCCATGGCTCAGGTGATAGTGGTAGTCGGCGCCCTCCACGAAGGCATAGCTGCCGGCGGCACACGCGAGGTCGACGTTGAGGATCACATCCTCCGCGAACTCGATCTCCGGCCAGCCGGATGGGCAGAGGCTGCGCTGGAATACGGGCGAGAACGGCATGCGCAGCTCGCAGATGTCGGCGAGCGGCAGCTCGCTGCCGTCTCGGCGCGGCCTGGCGACGCGGACGGTGCCGGAGCGAGCATCGATCTCGCGCGTAGGCCCGGTGGCGACCCCGACCTTGTCCACGGCCGGCAACAGGCGCGCCAGCCGGTCCGGCGCGTAGGCGTCGTCGGCATCGAGGGCGGCAATGACCGGGGCGCGCGCCAGCGCCAGGGCGATGTTGCGTGCCGCGGACGGGCCCGAGCGCGGGGCGGGCGTCCGGCACAGCACCACTCTGCCGCCCTCCCGCAGCTCGGCCGGCAGCAGGGCCCAATAGTCGAGGTCGTCGTCGGCGCACAGCACCACCTCCGCCGACACCCGCTCCTGCGAGAGCACGGAAGCGACCGCCCGCGTGATGGTGCCGCCGGCATGACAGGCGGGCGTGATGACGCTGACGTCGAAGGCCATCGTCTCAGCCCACCCCGCCGGCCGCCGGCCGCCGGCGATGGAGGATGACGCCGACTCCGCCGCGCGCCTCGGGGATGATCTGGGTCTTGCGCACCTCGATGATGGCCCGCTCGACCCGCGCGTCGGCAAAGGCGAGGTCGGCCACCTCCTCCGCCAGCGTCTCGACCAGGTCGATGTGCCGGGTCGACCTTGCCCGCTCCTTCAGCCTGTCGACGATGTCGGCGTAGGAGACGTGGTCGGCGAGGTCGTCGGAGCGGGCAGGCCCAGCGTCGGCCACGAACATGCGCACCGTGACGGCCACCTCCTGGCGCGCCTGCCGCTCGTGCGCGTGCACGCCGATGAAGAGCTCGAGGCGCAGGTCGTCGACGAGGATGCATCGCTCGCCGAGGGCGGGAAGCCACGGCTCGTGCGTCATGGGATGGACCGCCGCAGCACGTCCGCTCACTCCCTGGGCAGGTCCTCGAACGGGAACTTGATGAGCAGGTGCCGCCCGCCGTCGATGGTGATGACCTGGCCGGTGATCGACGGCGTCTCGGCCAGCAGCACCACGGCGCGGCAGATCTCGGCCAGCGACGGCCCTACGCCGAGCGGCGTGCGCCGGTGCACGGCCTTGAACTGCTCCTCGGTC
>DASRDL010000026.1:0-3072 GCA_035652635.1 Hyphomicrobiaceae bacterium
TGGGGCCGCTGGTTCCGCCAGGTCGAAGCCTCTCCGGGGCGCGGCCGCGTGGTCATGGACGGGGCCGAGGGGCGGCCGCTCCTGGTGCTCGACCGCAAGGGGACGGGCCGCGTCGCCCTGCTGCTCTCCGATCACGCGTGGCTGTGGGCGCGCGGCTATGACGGCGGCGGCCCGCACACCGACCTGTTGCGCCGCCTCGCCCACTGGCTGATGAAGGAGCCGGATCTCGAGGAGGAGCGCCTGATCGCCTCGGCGCGCGGCCTCAAGCTCACCATCGAGCGCCGCTCGATGGAGGAGGGGGTTCCGCCCGTCGAGATATCGGCACCGGGCGGCGAGACCTCGTCGGTGACGCTGGAGAAGGCGGGGCCCGGCCTGTGGCGCTCCACCGTCGACGTCAAGGTGCCGGGTCTCTACAAGCTGCAGACCCTGGCGCCCACCGGCCCGCTGCACGCCGTCGCCCACGCCGGCAGCGAGGACGCACGCGAGATGAGCGAGGTGACCGCGACCGAGGAGAAGATGAAGCCGCTGGTGGAAGCGACGGGCGGCGGTACCTTCTGGACGCGCGGCGGCGGCCTCTTGTCGTCAATGACTTCGTCGAGCGTGGAGCTGCCGCGCATTTCCCTGCTGGCGAATGCCCGCGTGCTGGCCGGCTCCGGCTGGCTCGGCTTGAAGGACCGCGAGGCGTTCGTCACCCGCGGCGTCAAGCTGATCCCCATGTTCACGGGCTTCATGGCGCTCGCCGCCCTGCTGGCGCTGCTGGCGCTCACATGGTGGCGCGAGGGGCGGTGACGGACCGTTCGGGACGCGCCGCAATTCTCCACTGACGTCGAGGCGAGGGGTCCGACCCGCGGCTACGGCTGCGGAAACGGCCGCAGCACGGCGCTGGCGGTGGCCGTGGCGAGCCGGGTGCCATCGGGGAGGCGCAGGGTGCGGTGCCCTGCAGGTGCGCGGTCGAGTTGCCCATGCGCAGCACGTCGCCGCGGGCGAGGACCCGGGTGATCGGCGTCGGGCGCAGATAGCTCACCGACACCTGCAGCGTCGGCACCATGACGGAGAAGCGTTGCGAGATGCTGGCCGTGAACCCCATGGCATCGTCGAGCATCGCACACACGAAGCCGCCCTGGACGTAGCCGGCCGGCTTGGCAAACTCGGGCCGCGGCGTAAACGCCACCTCGGCCCAACCGCCCTCCACCGAGAAGTCGACGAGCTCGAAGCCCAGATGCCGCGCGCAGGGCGGATAGCGGGCCGCGTCGCTCATCAGCGCCCTGATCTCATCGTCCGTGAGCGTCACCGCCGTGCTGCCGCGCCCCGCTCAGCCCAGGGGCTCGAAGGCCGGATCGTCCCGACGGCTGCCGTACCTGCGGTCGGCGGGGGCGACTCCCGGCGCGCAGGCCCGTGCCAGGCACATCGACGGCCCGCCGAGCTGCGGACTGCGGCAGATGCGGCCCCAGGCCGCGAAATCGTAGCCGAGCTCGGGCCCGTCCGCGTGCGCCATGATCCGCAGGACCAGGCCGCAACGCGGACAGCGGGTGCTATGGCCCGAACCCTTCTCGCTTTCGCTCATTGGCGCAACTCCCCTCTTGGGGCCCCGCAACCCTGCCGCGGAACCGCGGCGCGCGTCGGCGCGCAGGATATTTTCCCCCGCCCCCGCTCATCGGCTCACCCTCGAGAGCAGCCGATCGGGTCGCACTTGCTGTGCGTCGCCTCTTGCCGGCGGCACCAACGCCGGCATTATCCGCTCGAGCCCCGCCAAAAGTCAGCCAGCCGAACGCGTCTGGCAGCCAACTGATATACTAGTATCTGAGGACCTGCAACGACCCCCGACCAAAGCCGGGGTTGGGCTGTGGAGCAGCCCATACCATGTTTCTGTCGTGCTATTGTTGACGGCGGGAGCGGCACATTGACTTCAATGAATTTGGCTCGCCAGCGAACCTTGGCGGAGCAGGCGGCCGAGCAGATCCGCGGCCTGATCGTCAAGGGTGAGCTCCAGCTCGGCGAGGCGCTGTCGGAAACCGCGCTCGCGACGGCGCTGGGAGTGAGCAAGACGCCGATCCGCGAAGCCCTGTTGCGTTTGAAGGCGGAAGGCCTGGTGGACGTGCAGCCGCAGCGCGGCACGTTCGTGTTCCGCATGAGCGCGGCGGAGGTCGAGGCGCTGAGCGAATTCCGCGACGTGCTCGAAACCGCCGCTCTGCAGATCGGCATGCGCAGGGACCCGGTGGCGCTCGGGCGTACGCTCAAGGAGATCACCGCCGACATGACGGCGGCGCTCGCTGCCGGCAACGTCACCAGATACGTCGAGCTCGACGACCGCTTTCACGACTGTATCGTCGCGCACTGCGGCAACCATCACCTCGCCAGGTCGTACATCCCGGTGGCCCTGCGCATGCAGGCGCTGCGCTATCGGCTCACACGCTACCCGAAGCTCAATACCCGCTCGCTCAAGCAGCACCGGACGATCGCACGGGTGGTCGAGCGCGGGCTCCGCGCCGAGGCCGAGCAGTCTCTCAAGAAGCACATCGCCCAGACGCTGCAGGACTACACGAGCACGCAGCGCACGTCATTGCGCCGCTAGGGGCACGCTACCGGTCGATCTCGCCGAACACGATGTCGAGCGAGCCCAGGATGGCCGAGACGTCGGCCAGCATGTGGCCGCGGTTGAGGAAGTCCATGGCCTGCAGGTGCGGGAAGCCGGGTGCGCGGATCTTGCAGCGGTAAGGGTGGTTGCTGCCGTCGGCGACGAGGTAGACGCCGAACTCCCCCTTTGGCGCCTCCACCGCGGCATAGACCTCGCCGGCGGGCACGTGGAAGCCCTCCGTATAGAGCTTGAAGTGGTGGATCAGCGCCTCCATGGAGCGCTTCATCTCGCCCCGCTTGGGCGGCACCACCTTCTTGTCGTCGGCCACGTGCGGGCCTTGACCCTCGGCGGAGAGGAGCTTCTCGCAGCACTGCTTCATGATGCGCACGGCCTGGCGCATCTCCTCCATGCGGATGCAGTAGCGGTCGTAGTTGTCGCCGTTCTTGCCGATCGGAATGTCGAAGTCGAGCTCGGAGTAGCATTCGTAGGGCTGGGCC
>DASRDL010000027.1:0-4204 GCA_035652635.1 Hyphomicrobiaceae bacterium
CGTGCATGCCGAGGAAGCGGTTGATGGTGGCGAGCGAGGGATCCTGCCAGTGGTAGCCGGCGTGGAAGGCGAGCGGCTTGCCCTGCTCCTCGATCATGCGATAGAGGCGCATGTAGTCGTTGTGGTGCACGGGCTTGTAGCGCGTGCTGGTCACGCAGTAGCCGATCACGCCCTTCTTGTCCCCGAGCTCCTCGACCGTGCGACAGGCCTCCTCGGGGATGTTGAAGGGCAGGAAGATGAGCGACTTGATGCGGTCGTCGGCCGACAGGATGCGGTCGATCAGCCAGCGATTGTAGGCGCGCCCCAGCCAGGCCTCCATCTCCGGCTGCGGGTGCATGCCGAGGAACAGCATGGGCGTGGGAAACACCACCATGTTGTCGATGCCGAGCGAATCCATGGCACGCCGCGTGAGGACGACGTCGCGGTGCACGTCCGTCTCCTCCACCTTCTCGCGCCGGTCGTCCTGATGCGGGATGCGGCCGCCGACCGACTGGTAGCGCAGGCCGAGGTCGCCGTTGAGCCCGTAGGGCGGAGCGCCGATGCGGTCGTGCTGGAAGCGGATGGCGTTGTCGCGCACCACCGGGTCCTCGATGTAGGTGACGATCTCCTTCCACGAGACGGTCTCCACGTGGTGAGCGTCGATGTCGGCGATGAACCAGTCCTCGAGCCCGCGCCGCTTGGCGTAGCGGCGCGCGTGGGCGAGGATGTCGCGCGTGTCGGTGTTGACGTCGATGGCCTGCGGCGACAGCGGCTCGGATTTGAGGGTCGTCGGTGCGTCCATCACAGTTCTCCCTTGCCTTGGTCCGCGGCCTGCGTGCGCCTCCGCTACGCGCTGCTCAGCCGCGTGCCTCCTCGACATCGCCGTCGGGCCGGCGGCGATACCACAGGGCCAGCTCCATCGGTCCCAGCCGCAGCGCGCGCAACAGCTCCGAGACGGCCGAGAGCAGCTCGGTGGGTGTGAGCTCCGCGTCGCCCCGGCCGGCGATCGGCCGGAAGGTGCGCTCCTCGCCGTCCGACTTGGCGACGTAGAGGCGGATGGCGGCCGTCATGATCTGCGCCACCGCCTCGTCGGAGACGCGCGCTGCCTCGCCCTGCGCCACGAGCTCGCGCGAGGCAGCGAGCAGATCGGGCGCCATGCGGTCGATCCAGGCATAGGGGTCGTTGGCGAGTGCGTGTCCGGCAGCGGCGTCAGAGGACGACATAGATCTCTCCGTCGCGCAGCCTGACGATGGCCTTTTTCAGCCGCAGGTGCGGGTGGCCGGGGTGGCGGCCGGTCTTGATCGAGTATTCGTAGCCGTGCCAGGGGCAGACGATGTGCATCTCGGCCGGGTCGTACTCGAGCGTGCGCACGCGACCCTCGGCGTCGACCGGCTCCAGCACCTTGCGCATGATCCGGCCCTGGCATACCGGTCCGCCCAGGTGCGCGCACCAGTTGTGCCAGGCATAGAACTGGCCGTCGAGGCGGAACACGCCGATCTCGGCCTCGCCGCACGTGACGACCCTGCGCTCGCCCTCGGCAAAATCCGCGAGCTTGCCGACGCTGTACTCCGGCATCGCGTTCCTCCCGCGCTGCGGCCCGGCCGGTCTGGCGCCGGCCTGGGTCCAGCTTAGCACAACGAATCGGGATGGCATCACCGGCCGCAGCTTTCCGGTCGACGGCTGCGGCAGCCGGCGCTGCTACCTGAGGTGGCTGCCGTTGGCGCAGAAGCTGAGGCGGATGCCGCACGCCTCCGGCACCTGGGCGCGTTCGCGGCAGAACGTGAGTGCCTGGTCGATCGCCTGCCCCAGCGTCGGGCGGATGGCCGGGAACGCACCCCAGTAGGTGGTGCGGCGCACAGTGCCCATGAAGTAACCCAGCGCCCCGCACTCCCCTTCGGCCGCCGTCATCACCTTGCAGGGATCGCGGCCGGCGCGCTGGTGACAATCGTTGAGGGCGGCGGTGGCCGCCTCCCGGCGCGAGGGGCGGCTCCAGACGACCGAGCCGGCGCCCCTTGCGGCATAGGCGACGGCACCCCAGGTCGTCGGCACCCGCGCGCTGCGCAGGAGGTCCAGCTCGTCCTGGCTCATATCGCCGGTGGGCTCGTGGTTGACGACCCGCTGCCAGTTCCGGATCGCGGCACGCGTCTCCTGGTTCATCTGTCCGTTGAACACGGTGATGTCGTAGTTGAGATTGTAGAGCCGCTCCTGCACCTCGCGGACAGTGGTCGCATCGCCGAGCACGCTGCCCGAGGGGGATGTCCTGCGCGGGTTCGGCCCGCTGGGCTCCAGGACCTTCAGTCGCGTGCGTGCCGCGTTGGCGTAGAAGCCGTTGGGGTAGGCGTCGAGATAGGCACGCACGGCGCTGGCATCGCCGTCCTTCACCCGGTTCCAGAACGCGGTCTCGGCCGCGCTCTGGGCGTGCGCCGCGCCGGTCCCGCCGCCGAGCACGGCGGCGAGCACAACCACCAACGCTCCAACCCGCACCGCGATCCCCACCTCTGGTGCCTCCCTCGGGCCACCGATGCCGAGATCCCCTTTGGTCAACGGCCCACTGTATCAATATCAATCCCTCGCGGCAGTTGCGTAAAGGCCCGCGGCGCCGCACGTCCACGTCAATCCGTGCTTGCCCGCCCGGCCGCGGGCGGCTAGCCAGGAAGAAAGCCGGAGGAGACGCGGCCCATGATTCCCAACGACTTTCCCTCGCTCAACTTCGACCTCGGCGAGACGGCGGACCAGCTGCGCGCCTCCGTGCGCGGCTTTACCGCCGACGAGATCGCCCCGCTGGCGGCCGAGATCGACAAGTCCAACGAGTTTCCGCGCGGCCTGTGGCCGAAGCTCGGGGCCATGGGGCTGCTCGGCATCACGGTGGAGGAGGAGTACGGCGGGGCGGGGCTCGGCTATCTCGAGCACTGCATTGCCATGGAGGAGATCAGCCGCGGCTCGGCCTCCGTGGGGCTGTCCTACGGGGCGCATTCCAACCTGTGCGTCAACCAGATCCGGCGCAACGGCTCTGAGGCGCAGAAGCGCAAATACCTGCCGAAGCTGGTCTCCGGCGAGCACGTCGGCGCGCTCGCCATGTCGGAGCCGGGCGCCGGCTCCGATGTCGTCGGCATGCGCCTGCGCGCCGAGCGCCGCGGCGACCGCTACGTCCTGAACGGCAACAAGATGTGGATCACCAACGGGCCCGATGCCCACGTGCTGGTGATCTACGGCAAGACCAGCGACCAGGGCATCACCGCTTTCCTGGTCGAGAAAGGCATGCGCGGCTTCTCCACCGCCCAGAAGCTCGACAAGCTCGGCATGCGCGGCTCGAACACCTGCGAGCTGGTGTTGCGCGACTGCGAAGTGCCGGTCGAAAACGTGCTGGGCGACGAAGGCAAGGGCGTCAAGGTGCTGATGTCCGGCCTCGACTATGAGCGTGCGGTGCTCGCCGGCGGACCGCTCGGCATCATGGCCGCCTGCCTCGACGCGGTCGTGCCGTACGTGCACGAGAGGAAGCAGTTCGGCCAAGCGATCGGCGAGTTCCAGCTCATGCAGGGCAAGCTCGCCGACATGTACACCACGTTTTCCGCCTGCCGCGCCTACGTGTATGCGGTCGGCCAAGCGCTCGACCGTGGCGAGACCACGCGCAAAGACGCGGCCGGAGCCATTCTCTACGCGGCTGAGAAGGCCACCTGGATGGCTGGCGAGGCAATCCAGTCGCTCGGCGGCATGGGTTACATCAACGAGACGCCGACCGGGCGCCTCTGGCGCGACGCCAAGCTCTACGAGATCGGCGCCGGCACTTCCGAGATCCGGCGCTGGCTGATCGGGCGCGAGCTTTTCTCGGAGACCGCATGATCTCGACTCCCCTCAGCGCCAAGCTCGGCCTTCGCGTGCCGATCATCCAGGCGCCGATGGCGGGCGGCCCAAGCAGCCCGGAGCTGGTGGCCGCATCCGCCGCCGCCGGCGCGCTCGGCTGCTTCGGTTTTGCCTACACGCAAGCCGCGGACATGGACAAGCAGGCGGCCTGGGTGCGCGAACGCACGCAGGCGCCTTTCCTCATCAACCTCTTTACCTCGCCCCAGCCCGGCGAGGTAAAAGACCAGCATGCGGCGCTCGCTGCCGTAGCGCATTTCTACGCCGAGCTCGGGCTTGGCACGCCGCAGCCCGTGCAGCCGCCCTACGCTCCCGATCTCGAAGCGCAGCTCGCCGCGGTCGAGCGCATTCGTCCGCGCGCGTTCAC
>DASRDL010000028.1:0-3265 GCA_035652635.1 Hyphomicrobiaceae bacterium
TTCCGACGGCGCCTCCATCGCCCTCATCCACGCCGCGGCCTCCGGCCGGCCGGTGGCCGGGCTCGCCCTGATGGCGCCGCACGTGCTGGTGGAGCCGATCACGGTGGAGAGCATCACCCGCATCCGCGACACCTACCGCACTACGGACCTCAGGGCGCGGCTCGGCAAGTATCACGCTCACGTCGACGACGCATTCCTGGGCTGGGCGGACACGTGGCTCACCCCCGAGTTCCTCTCCTGGTCGATCGAGGATCTGCTGCCCGGCGTCACGGCGCCGCTCTTGCTGATCCAGGGCCGCGACGACGAGTACGGCACGCTCGACCAGCTCGAGCGCATCGCCGCCGGCGTGCCGGCGCGTACGAGGCAGCTCGTGCTCGAGCGCTGTGGTCACTCCCCGCACCGCGACCAGCCGGCCGCGGTGCTCGACGCCATCGCCGAGTTCGCACGCAGCCTGTAGCGCCCTGTCATGCCGGCTTGCTCAGCGCTGTCATGCCGGAATTTCGCGTGAGCGAAATATCCGGCACCCAGGGCGGTGGCGGTATCGCCGGCCAGTTTGGGCCCCTGGGTACCGGCTCTCGGGCTGACGCCCTCGGCCGGCATGACAGCAACGAGGCCGGCATGACATCCACGCCCGCGGCCGGGATGGCAGCTTGCATCAAGAGGCTTGCCGCTGCGCGGCGTCGGCGATCAGGCCGACGCCGGCGAGGGCGCGTGCCGCCGCGAGGGCCACGTGGAACGGCAGGCCGGCCCGATCGGCGATGTCGAGCAGCGTGCGCGTGCCGTCGGCCAGATTGAGCACCCACAGGTAGGCCATGGCGCGGGCCGCGCCCTCCTTGTCGCCGCCCTTGCCGGCATAGAGGCCGCGCCGGCCGAGCTGTGGCTCGCCCTTGGGCGACAGGTTGAGCGGCGTGAAGTCGGCCTCGGCGATCTCGATGGCACGCCAGATGGCGCGCAGCGACTCTCCCAGATGCTCCGGCGCGATGAAGTCGAGATTGTCGGCCGAGGTGTGATACTGCGGAAAGGTGCCGAACGGGCTCCTCTGCAGAAGGCCGACCGGCAGGTCGAAGCCGGGCGAGCAGAACTGGCGCTCGTCGTAGCCGTAGGGCTCGAAGTCGATGATGCGCGCCTCGGGAAAGCCGTGGCGCAGCACGTGCGCCATGGCGCGGTCGATGGGGCTGTCGCCGCGGCGGCTGCGCTTGTAGGTGGGGCCGCCAGCATCGCCGACGCCGGCAACGACGAGGCCGTGCTTGATGCGGCCCACGCCGGCCTCGTTGCGCGACAGCCAGGCGATGGGTCCGAGCGTGCCGGGGGAGAACAGGAAGCGGTAGCTGAGCCTGGTGCGGCGACCCTTCAGATGAGCCGCCAGCCAGGTCAGCAGAGCCAGGCCCGAGCAATTGTCGTTGGCGAGCGAGGGATGGCAGATGTGGGCCGTGAGCAGGAACTCGTCGTCGCTCTCGCCCTCGTGCAGATACTCGCCGTAGGTCAGCGCCCCGTCCTCGAGGCTCGAGTCGATCATCACCTCGTAGTCGCCCTCGGGCAGCGCGGCGGCCTGGGCGTGAGGCAGACAGAAGCCCCACGTCTCGGCCCAGTAGGTGGTGCGGTAGGGGATGAGGTCGGGTTGATCGGGCAGCGTGTGCAGATGTCGCTTGAGCTCCGACAGCGGGATGGTGCGCGCCACCGGCACGCTGTAGCCCTGCACGTGCAGGTTGGAGTTGGCGAAGTCGACGATGGTGGAGCCATCCGGCCCCTTGATGTGGGCGGCGCGGATATTCCACTCCTTGGGCGCCGTCCAGTCGAACAGCCGCGTGCCGGTCGGCACCTCGTTGACTTCGATCGGCACGTGGCGCCGCATCAGGCCGAGGGTTGCGCGCACGCCGTCGCCGGTGATGCTGCGGCAGATCGGGTAGAGCTCGGCGGCCAGCGCGTAGATGCCCTCTCCCGCCGCGGCGAAATCAGGCTCTTTCAGCTCGCGGTCGACGGCGTCCTGCATACCCGGCCGGTGTCCCCAACCCCGCACCCGTGCGGGGGCCGCAACCTACCACGCCGGGGAACGCGCGCGGCAGCAGCGGGCGATCCCAGAGTTAGCGCCCGCTGGCGGACGAAAACTGGGCCCCTCGCCCATTTACTGTGTTCCCCACTTGTCGATGCTGCATTGCGCAATTCCTGCAATAGTCGGGCAGACTTTAGGAAAAACTGAGCGGGTCGGGTGCGGGCCAATCGCGCGGACGATCCGGTCGTCGAGGGTCCCTGCCGACCCGGCGACAGCGCGGCGGCAGGAGTCTTGGGGGGTAGACAAGGCATGCAACATTCCGTCGTTGCGATCAGACCCGACAACGCGCTTGCCGGATACGCCCGGCAGCCGCGTTGCCGCATCTGCAGCTCGCCAGTCCGGCACACCTTCGTCGATCTCGGCATGTCGCCGCTGTGCGAGAGCTACCTGACCGCCGACCAGCTCGACCAGATGGAGCCGTACTACCCGCTCAACGTGCTGGTCTGCGACCAGTGCTTCCTGGTGCAGCTGCAGGAGTATGTCAGCCCCGATCACATCTTCACGGAGTACGCCTATTTCTCGTCGTACTCGACGAGCTGGGTGGAGCACGCCCGCGCCTACTGCCACATGATCAAGGATCGGCTGGGACTGGGGCCCGACAGCCTGGCGGTGGAGATCGCCAGCAATGACGGCTACCTGCTGCAGCACTTCCTGCCGCTCGGCGTACCGATCCTCGGCATCGAGCCGGCCGCGAACGTGGCCGAGGCCGCCCGCCGCCGCGATGTGCCGACGCTGGTGGAGTTCTTCGGCGTGGCGCTAGCCGAGCGCCTCGTCGCAGAGGGCAAGCGCGCCGACCTCATCATCGGCAACAACGTCCTGGCCCAGGTGCCCGACCTCAACGACTTCGTCGCCGGCATGAAGCTCCTGCTGGCGCGCGAGGGCGTCATCACGCTGGAGTTCCCGCATCTCGAGCGGCTGATGGCGGAGAACCAGTTCGACACCATCTACCACGAGCATTTCTCCTACTTCTCGCTGGTGACGATCGACCGCCTGGCCGAGAGCCACGGTCTCAAGATCATCGACGTGGAGAAGCTCAAGACCCACGGCGGGTCGCTGCGCGTCTACCTGGCGCACGCCGGCTCCGCCCGCCGCCCCAGTTCCCGTGTCAGCGAGCTGCTCGAGCAGGAGATCGAGGCGGGTTTCCAGGAGGTCGCCACCTACGCACGCTTCGCCGAGCAGGTGCGCGCCACCAAGCGCAACCTCCTGTCGTTCCTG
>DASRDL010000029.1:0-6161 GCA_035652635.1 Hyphomicrobiaceae bacterium
GTCTTGCCGGTCGAGCGGCGCGTCATCATCTTACCTCCCGCGCCGGGGGTCAGCTGAAGAAGAAAGTTGCATGAGCGACAGTCTCGACACCCCTTCGCCGGGGACCATGCCCCCGGTGCGCGTGACCCTTACGACACCGGCGGGCCTGCAGTCCATCGATCAGCTGACGCGCCGCCGCCGGATCGTCTTCGCCCTCAACATCCTCACCTATGCCGCCATGCTGGGCGTGGCGGCGCATATCCTGGGCGCCGGCGGCTGGACCTGGGTGGACGTGGTGCTGTTCGCCTGCTTCGCCGCCGGCACGCCCTGGACGGTGCTCGGCTTCTGGAACGCGCTCATCGGCCTGTGGCTCCTGCACTTCCGCAAGGACGCCATGGCCGAGGTCGCGCCCTACGCCGCCGCCGGCGACGACCCCGCACCCCTGCGCATCAGGACCGCCGTCTTCATGACGCTGCGCAACGAGGATCCCGAGCGCGCCATCCTGCGCCTGCGGACCGTCAAGGCCAGCGTCGGCGCCACCGGCGAGGGCGCAGCCTTCGGCTGGTTCGTGCTGAGCGACACCAGCGACCCGGCGGTGGCTGCCGCCGAAGAGCGGGAGGTGGAGGCCTGGAAGGCCCAGGATCCCGATCGCGAGCGCATAGTCTACCGGCGCCGCACCGACAACACCGGCTACAAGGCCGGCAACGTGCGCGACTTCTGCGCCCGCTGGGGCGGGGACTACACCCTCATGCTGCCGCTCGACGCCGACAGCCTGATGGCGGGCGAGCAGATCGTGCGCCTTGCCCGCATGATGCAGGCCTACCCGAGGATCGGCATCCTGCAGAGCCTGGTGGTGGGCATGCCGTCGCGGAGCGCGTTCGCCCGCATCTTCCAGTTCGGCATGCGCCACGGTATGCGCTCCTACACCATGGGCCAGGCCTGGTGGGTGGGCGACTGCGGTCCGTTCTGGGGCCACAACGCGCTCGTGCGCATCAAGCCCTTCCACGAGCAGTGCGACCTGCCGATTCTGCCCGGCTCCCCGCCGCTCGGCGGCCACGTGCTCTCCCATGACCAGGTCGAGGCCACCCTGATGCGCCGCGCCGGCTACGAGGTGCGCGTGCTGCCCGAGGAGCGCGGCAGCTGGGAGGAGAACCCGCCCACCATGCTCGAGTTCGCCCGTCGCGACGTGCGCTGGTGCCAGGGCAACATGCAGTATCTCAAGCTGCTCGACCTGCCGGGCCTCTATCCCATGAGCCGCTTCCAGCTGGTGTGGGCCATCCTCATGTTCATCGGCATCCCGGCCTGGACGCTGATGATCGCGCTGCTGCCGCTGGCCGCCTGGCAGGCGCGGGATATCGCCGATTTCCCGGCCACGCCGGCGATCGGCCTCTACGTCACGTTCTTCACCATGTACCTGATGCCGAAGATTGCCGGCCTCCTCGATGCCATGCTGACCAGAGGCGGCGTGGCCCGCTACGGCGGCTGGCTCAGATTCGTGCCGAGTGCCGCCGTCGAGCTCGTCTTCTCGTTCCTGCAGGGTGCCGTCTCGACCATCCGCACCTCGATCTTCATGATCGGCCTCCTGTTCGGCAAGTCCGTGGTGTGGGGTGGGCAGGCGCGCGATGCCCGCGGCCTGTCGTGGGCCGCGGCGGCCGAGAATCTCTGGCCGCAGACGCTGTTCGGCGTCCTCGTGTGCGGCGCCCTGCTCATCATCGCGCCGGCCGTGTTCTGGTGGAGCCTGCCGCTCACCGCCGGCTACCTGCTCGCCGTTCCCTTCGCCGTGCTCACCGCCGATCCCGGCCTCGGCCGCGCCCTGCAGCGGCTGGGCCTGTGCGGCATCCCGGAGGACTTCGCGCCGCCGCCCGAGGTGCAGGCAGTGATGGGCAATGGCGCGGTTCGGTGCTAGTGTTCTAAGCATGAACGAACGAGTTCGCGCCATTGTCGAGGAAGCCCGCAAGCTCACGCCCGAGGAGCGCCGCGAGCTGGTCGATCTGCTCGAGACGGAGTTGGTTGACGAGAGCACGCCCGAAGAGATCGAGGCCGCCTGGCTGGAGGAAGTAGAGCGGCGCGTCGCCGAGGCGGAGCGTGGCGAGGCTGTCTTTTTCGACGCAGAAGAGGTGTTCGCCGAAGCGCGCCGGCTCCTTCGCTAGCCATGCGCGTGCACTTCGTTTCGCATGCCCGCGCAGAGATCCTGGAGGCTACAGCGTACTACCGGGACCAGTCGAGCGAAGTGGCGAGGCGCTTTCTCGCCGACCTGGCAAGCGCAACCAGCCTGCTGTTGCAGTTTCCTGGCATAGGCTCTCCCGCCCAAGGCGGCGTGCGACGCTTTCTCTTGAAGGCCTTTCCCTACCAGCTGATCTATCGCGTGGATGGAAATGACATTCGCGTGTTCGCTGTGGCGCACGTCAAGCGGCGCCCTGGATATTGGCGGGATCGTTTGCGGTGATGGACGAGCACTCCCACTCGACGATTGCGCACCTTCGGACCGACCCGGCATTCGCCCCCCTGCGCCGCTCGCTCGAGGTCTACTACGGCGACGCGGCGCGCGATGCGGCCATGGACGCGCTCTACGCCCGCTTCGTGAAGCCCGGCGACCTCGCCTTCGACATCGGCGCCCACGTCGGCGACCGCATCGGCGCCTTCCGCCGCCTCGGCGCGCGCGTTGTGGCGCTCGAGCCGCAGCCGCTGTGCGCCCGCGCCATCTGCGCCATCTACGGCGGCGATCCCCGGGTCACGCTCATCGAGGCGGCCTGCGGCGCCGCGCCGGGCACCGTCACGCTGCGCGTCAACTCGGCCAACCCCACCGTCACCACCGCCTCGGCCGCCTTCATCTCCGCCGCCGACGGCGCCGCCGGCTGGGAGGGCCAGGTGTGGGACGCCGAGATCGAGGTGCCCTCCACCACCCTCGACGGCCTCATCGCTCAACACGGCCTGCCGGCCTTCGCCAAGATCGACGTGGAGGGCTTCGAGCGCACGGTGCTGGCCGGCCTGTCGCGCCCGCTGCCGGCCCTTTCCTTCGAGTTCACCACCATCCAGCGCGACGTGGCACTCGCCTGCCTCGATCGGCTAGCCTCGCTCGGGGGCTACGGCTTCGACGTGGCGCTGGGCGAGAGCCAGCGGCTCACGTTCGGACGCTGGACCTCCAGGGACGAGATGGCCGCCCACATCGCAGGCCTGCCGCACGAGGCCAACTCCGGTGATGTGTATGCTGTGCTAACAGGTGAAGTCTGGTAGCACGGGCGGAATCTCAAGTAGCAAGGTGCCCAATGTCAAAGAACGGAGAGGAGGGGGCCAGCCCTAGGGATCTAGAGAAGTACTACGAGCAATGCCTTCTGGAGAAACGGCACTATGATCTACTTTCCTGGAGACTAGGAGCGGGTTTTTTTGCGGTCGTTTCACTGATCGTGGCTGCACTCCTCGGCAGCCAGCTGCCCCTACTTCAGTCAATTATCGTTCGGGTATCACTCGCATTTGTCGCAGCACTCTTGGTCCTGCAATGGCTCGGGATTTATGAGAGAAACAGGTTCTGGGCGGAGGTTGCCAATGAGACTGCAAGAGACATCGAGCGCCGATTGCATCTTGACGGTGTTGCGCTCGCGTTCATGAAAGCGGCGCTCGAGAAGCAGATTGTGCTAAGAAACTTGGACCACCATGGTCTGCCCTACCATTCAGCTCAACCTCGAACAGAGCGAGACACAGCGGGAGCAATTCACTTTGGAATTCGGACAACTGCGGTCATTGTCATCGCCGTGGTTGCTCTCATTGCAGTCCTTCCTGTTCTCGTGAAAGCCGCAGCTACTGATCAGGTCGCCGTAGAGGTCACCAACGCCAGCGAGCCGGTGCTGTGCGCGGAGAAGGACAACGTCACCCTCAACCTCGCCTCCAGGGAGGTGCGCCGCTTCCGCATCGAGGCCACCCATCCCGCCTATATCGGCGCGATCCAGCGTGACAGCTTCGCGGCCGACTGGACCGGCTGCACCAGCCCCGGCGACCCCAAGGCCGGCGCCCCGGCGCCGCCCCCGAAGCGCACCACCCTCTACGAGCAGATCGACCTGTGGGTCGTTGGCCTCACGTTCGAGAGCTTCTGGCGCGCGGCCACCGCCACCGTGCGCATCGGCGAGCGCGTCGAGAAGGGCATCCACCTGCTGCAGGTGTGGATGATCCGCCCCATGGGCGGCGAGGAGGTGGCCGTGCTCTATCCCCAGGACGGCTACTGGCGCCTGCGCCCGCTCGCCCCCGCCGGACTGGCGCCGACGGCCTTCGGCTCCTCGTTCCTGATCGGCCCGGTGGAGGTGGAGGGGCGGCCGATCGTCAGGCTGCGCGAGGTCGCCTTTGAGCCCAAATCGCGCACCTTCACGCTCGCCTTCGAGCGGGGCGGCACGGCGACGGTGCGGATGGCCGCCACCGACCAGAGCCGCAACGTGCTGGAGGTGGCCTTCGACCGGCCGGTCGAGGGCCGCCCGTTCGCGGCGCTGCGCTCCATGTACGTCACCGATGTCGACAACGATGTCGCCCGCATCGCCGTGCGCGAGCAAAGTGCCAGGGGCTGGCGCCAGGACAACGTCATGGCCTTCGAGCGCGCCACCGCCACCGAGCTGTGGGCCGGCCGCGTCTCCCCCTCGCGCCACAATACGAGCTCGCCCGACATGGTGTTCGGCGGCTTTGCCGGAGCCAAGTAGCCCTCGGGCTCCCTCTCCCCATGCTCCTCGGCATGGGGAGAGGGTAGGGTGGGGCAGGTAGGGTGCATAAGCCCAACGGCGCAATGCACCGATCTGCCGTTGCTCGGCGCAATTCGGCTTCGCCTCTTGCGCCCTACAAGCGCTGCCCCTCACCCCGGCCCTCTCCCCGCACGCGGGGAGAGGGAGAAGATCACCATCTGAGGTGCGTCATGGCCGCCACCGCCGGCGGCGTGTCGGGGTGCGCGAACAGGGCGGCGAGCCTGCCGGCATCGATCGCACCGCCCGCCAGCACGTCCTCGGTGTGGATGCCGGCGGCGATGAAGAGGCCGTCGACGCCGAGCCCGCGGGCCGCGGCGAGGTCGGTGCGTACCGCATCGCCGATGCCGAGGATGCGGGAGAGCGGCGGCGTGCTGCCGCGCAGCTCGCCGGCCACGCGCAAGGCCGTGCCGTAGGCGGCCGGGTGCGGCTTGCCCGCCCAGAACACCTTGCCGCCCCGGCGCTCGTACTCGGCGGCGATGGAACCGGCGCACGGCAGGCGCAGGGCGCCGACGTCCACCACCAGATCGGGGTTGGCGCACACGAAGGGCAGCCCCCGCGCCACCCCTTCCGCAATCAGCTCGGAATAGTCCGCCACCGTCTCGCGGCGGTCGTCGCGCAGGCCGGTGCAGACGATGGCCTCGGCCTCGGCCAGCGGCGCGCTCGGTGCCGGCAGGCGCACGTAGAGGGCATAGTCGCGCTCGCTGGGCCCCACCCAGTGCATGCGCCTGTAGCCCTTCTCGGCGATGTGGCCGAGGGCGATGTCGCCGGAGGAGACGATGGCATCCCAGGCATCGCGGCGCACGCCCGTCTTCTCCAGCACGCGCTCCACCCCCGCCGCCGGGATCGGCGCGTTGGAGACCAGGATCACGCTGCCCCCGCCGGCACGGAAGCGCGCCAGGGCTTCACCGGCTTGCGCATAGGCCCGCCGCCCGTTGTGCACCACGCCCCACACGTCGCAGAACACCGCGTCGTAGCGCGAGAGCAGGTCTGCGGCGTGGTCTAGGATGGCGGGCGTCATGGAAATGGCGAAGTGCTCCTGCTTGGTGCCCGCGCCAGATACGGCCGGACCCGGGCCAACACAACAGGCGAAGTGATGCAGCTCTCCTACGCGCAGAACCTCGAGGACTACCACCTCGAGCTGATGTTCGCCGGCCAGCGGCACGGCACCTACGTGGACGTGGGCGGTGGCCACCCGGTGGCCGACAACGTCTCGTTCTGGTTCTACCTCAAGGGCTGGCGCGGCCTGATCGTCGAGCCGCAGCAGGGTCTGGCCGACCTCTACGCCCACGTGCGCCCGCGCGACCATGTCGCCTGCTGCCTCGCCGGCCGCGCCGACGGCGAGGCCGAGTTCCACGTCGTCGACAGGCTGCACGGCTTCTCCTCCACGTCGCGCGAGCACGCGGCGGGAGCGGAGAGGTTCGGTGCCGGCTTCACCACCATCCGCCGGCCGGTGCGCACCCTGGG
>DASRDL010000030.1:0-6871 GCA_035652635.1 Hyphomicrobiaceae bacterium
GCGCGCACGGTGCCAGCGGCACCGTCGGAGGCCTGCAGGACCACGGCAACGAGGATGAGCACGCCGCCGACGATCACGCCCGCCGTCGTCGTCTCGGCGAACACGAGATAGGTCCAGATCGGTGCGGCGACCGTCTCGGCCTGCGCCAGCATGACGAGCGTCACGCCGGGCACGACCCGCGAGCCGCGGGCGAACAGCACGAGGCCCGCGGCCAGGATCACGCCGCCGTGCAGCAGCCCCAGCCCCGCGTCGCGTGCGCTCGCGGCAACGGGCAGGCCGGCCCACAGCAGCACCGCGCCGCTGACCAGCGCTGTGACGATGCCGACGGCCACCAGCGCCGCATCGAGGTCCTGGCGCGGCGCCCCGCGCGTGGCGAGCAGGTAGACGGCGAAGGACAGCGCAGTGCCGAGCGCCAGGATGCGCGCCGCCCACCCGCCGTCCCACCCTCCCAGCTGCCCGGCATCGGCGGCGAAGCCGGTCATCAGCGCGACGCCGACGAGCGCGATGGCGACGGCCAGCAGGCCGAGGCCTCCCAGGCGCTCGCCCAACAGGGGCCGGGCGAGGAGCGCCGCCATCAGGGGGGCGAGCGACATCAGGAAGAACACCTCGGCGGTGCTGCCGAGCTTGATGGCGACGATGAAGCATACCTGGCTCGCCACCATGGCGACGACCGACAGCCAGGCGAAGCCGCCGAGCCGGCCGATCTGCGCGAGCGGATCGATGCCGTGCCGCCACGCCGCCATCGGGGCCAGCACGAGGCCGAAACCTATCGCGCGCCAGAACAGGTACTGCCAGGCGTCGCTGGCCGAGGCGGCACGGATGCAGATGACGCCGAGGCTCAGCACCAGCCCCGCCAGCACCACCAGGGCGCAGCCGGCGAGGTAGCCGCCGCGCGGCACGAGCGCCGGGCGCATCATCGGACGCCCTTGCAGGGCGACGCGCAAGCCAAGGCCGACGGCGGCACGCGCCACCTCCCAATGGGCTGGGGTCTCCTCGCGGGTGCGGCGTTCGGTCAGCCGCTCGGTCGTCTGCCATATCATCCGCGACGCAGGGAGTCATCGGCGGAGCCCGATCCCGTGCCGCAGGCGCCGGTCAGGTTGCGCAACTTCGCCGTATCGAAGCCGATCCGCGCTTGGGTATGATGCCCAGCGGCCGCCACGCCGGGATGGAGCCGGGTGGACGCTCGTGGGCGGCCCCGGGGCCGGAGGCAAACTCGATGCGCATCGACTGCTGCTACTGCGGCCTGCGCGGCAGCGAGGAGTTCGCCTACCTCGGCGATGCCACCCCGCAGCGGCCGCCTTGCGATCCGGCGCTGCCGCTCGATGCGGCAGCTCGGCAACGCTGGCACGACTACGTCTATCTGCGCGACAACCCGGCCGGGCCGCACCGCGAGCTGTGGCAGCACGTCGCCGGCTGCCGGGCGTGGCTGGTGGTCACGCGCGATACCGGCACGCATGCCATCCTGAAAGTGGAGACGGCGCGCGACGTGGCGCTCACGCGGGCCGGCCCCAGGCCATGAACGATCGGACGGCGTCTCCCGCTCCCCACTCGCGGGGAGAGGAAGAGCGGGGAGAGGGAAACCCGCCGCACCGTTTGCGGGACGGCGGACTGATAGACCGCAGCCGGGCGCTCGCCTTCACCTTCGACGGCCGCAGCTATCGCGGGCATGCAGGCGATACGCTGGCGTCGGCGCTGCTGGCCAATGGCGTGCATCTGATCGGGCGGTCGTTCAAATATCATCGGCCGCGCGGCATCCTCACGGCGGGACCCGAGGAACCCAACGCGCTGGTCGAGCTGCGCTCCGGCGCCCGCCGCGAGCCCAACACGCGCGCCACCACCGCCGAGCTCTTCGACGGCCTCGAGGCCACGAGCCAGAACCGCTGGCCGTCGCTCGCCTTCGACCTGATGGCGGCCGGCTCGCTGCTCGCGCCGATCCTGTCGGCCGGCTTCTACTACAAGACCTTCATGTGGCCGGCGGCGTTCTGGGAGAAGGTCTACGAGCCGCTGATCCGCCGTGCCGCCGGGCTCGGCCGCAGCGCCGGCTGCGACGACCCCGACACCTACGAGAAGGCGTTCCTGCACTGCGACGTGCTGGTGGTGGGCGGCGGTGCCGCCGGGCTGATGGCAGCGCTGGCGGCGGGACGGGCAGGTGCGCGCGTGGTGCTGTGCGAGGAGGACTTCCGCCTCGGCGGCCGTCTCGTCGCCGACGCGCGCGTGCTCGACGATACGGGCGCGGCCGATTGGGTCGCCCGCATCGCCGCCGAGCTGGCGGCGCTCGCCAACGTGCGTGTGCAGATGCGCACCAGCGTGTTCGGCGTCTACGATCACGGCACCTACGCCGCGCTCGAGCGCGTCAACGATCATGTCGCCGAGCCGCCCGACCACGAGCCGCGCCAGCGCTACTGGCACATCTATGCGAAACGCTGCGTGCTGGCCGCCGGTGCCATCGAGAGACCGCTGGTGTTCGGCGACAACGACCGGCCGGGCATCATGCTGGCGGGCGCCGTGCGCGCCTATATCAACCGCTTCGCGGTCGCGCCCGGGCGCCGCACGGTCGTGTTCGGGACGACGGACGAGACCGCCCGCACGGTGAGCGACCTCGCCCGGGCGGGCATCGCGGTGGAGGCGGTCGTCGATCCGCGCCCCGAGGTGCCACGGATCATCGAGGCCGCGGCCGAGGCGGCCGGCGCGCGGCTTCTCGCCGGCGGCGCCGTCACGCGCGCCATCGGGCGGCTGCGGGTCCACGGCGTGGATGTACGCACGGCGGCCGGCAAGGAGGCGCATATCCCCTGCGATCTCGTGTGCGTGTCGGGCGGCTGGAGCCCGTCGCTGCACCTGGCTTCGCACATGGGGGGCAAGCCGATATGGAACGAGCGCATCGCCGCCTTTGTCCCCGGCACGCCTCCCCCCGGCATGGCCGTCGCCGGCGCGGCACTGGGCCACTTCGCCTTGTCGGATGCGCTTGCCGCGGGCGCACGCTCCGGGCTCGAGGCGGCGGCCGATGCGGGCTTCGACGGCCAGCCGTTGGAGCTGCCGCGCATCGACCGGGAGAGCACCGGGCTCGCCGCCCTGTGGCGCGTGCAGGGCACCCGCGGCAAGGCGTTCGTCGACCTGCAGAACGACGTGACCGACAAGGACGTGGCTCTGGCCGAGCGCGAGGGCTTCCGCGCGGTGGAGCACCTGAAGCGCTACACCACGCTCGGCATGGCCACCGACCAGGGCAAGACCTCCAACGTTACCGGCCTCGCCCTGATGGCCGAGCTGACGGCCAGGAGCATCCCGCAGACGGGCACCACCACCTTCCGCCCGCCCTATACGCCCGTCGCCATCGGGGCGCTCGCCGGCCCTCACCGCGGCAGGCATTTCCGGCCCACGCGGCTGACGCCCTCGCACCGGTGGGCCGAGGAGAACGGGGCGATGTTCGTCGAGGCGGGCCAGTGGCTGCGCGCCCAGTGGTATCCGCGCGCGGGCGAGACGGACTGGCTCGACAGCGTCAGCCGCGAGGTGCGAACGGTGCGCGAGCGCGTCGGCGTGTGCGACGTGTCCACGCTCGGCAAGATCGACCTGCAGGGGCCGGACAGCGCCGAGCTGCTCGACCGGCTCTATATCAACGGCTGGAAGAGCCTGCCCGTCGGCCGCGCACGCTACGGCCTCATGCTGCGCGAGGACGGCATGGTGCTCGACGACGGCACCACCTCCCGGCTCGCCGAGCATCGCTATGTCGTCACCACCACCACGGCCAATGCCGCCAAAGTGCTGCAGCACATGGAGTGGTGCCACCAGTGGCTGTGGCCCGAGCTCGATGTCGCCTTCTCCTCCGTCACGGAGCAGTGGGCGCAGTTCTCCATCGCCGGCCCCCGCGCGCGCGACACACTGGCCCGCGTGGTGGACGGCCGGCACGACATCACGAACGCGGCCTTCCCCTACATGGCGGCGGGCGAGGTGAGCGTGATGGGGGGCATCCCGGCCCGCCTCTTCCGCATCTCGTTCTCCGGCGAGCTCGCCTACGAGCTCGCCGTGCCGGCGGGCTACGGCGAGGCGCTGATCCGCCGGCTGATGGAGGCGGGGCGCGACTTCGGCATCGCTCCCTACGGCACCGAGGCCCTCTCCGTCATGCGCATCGAGAAGGGGCACGTGGCCGGCAACGAGATCAACGGCCAGACCACCGCGCCCGATCTCGGACTGGGACGCATGATGTCGACAAAGAAGGATTACATCGGCCGGGTGATGGCCGATCGGCCCGCCTTGACGGCCGCCGAGCGGCCGAGTCTTGCCGGCTTCAAGCCGGTCGATCGCGGCGAGCGGCTGAGAGCGGGGGCGCACTTCCTGCGCGTCGGGGCGGAAGCGGTGGTCGGCAACGACGAGGGCCATATGACCTCGGTCGCCTTCTCGCCGACGCTCGGCCACTGGATCGGCCTCGGGTTGATCAGCGGCGGTCGCGCACGCTCGGGCGAGCGCGTGCGTGCCTACGACCCGGTGCGCGGCGGCGACGTCCTGGTCGAGGTATGCGATCCGGTGTTCGTAGACCCTTCGGGGGAGCGGTTGCGTGGCTGACGGTGTGAACGACCCGGTCTCGGCGCTCGCGGGCAGCGTGGCGCCCGGCTGCTACGGCCGGCGCGGCGCCCTCCCCGGCGTGATCGCGCGCGAGGTACGTGGCTTCGGGCTGGCGCTGGTGACGGCGCGCCTGGGCCGGCGTGCCGCCATAGTCGAGGCGGCGCGCTCGGCGTTCGGTGTCGAGCCGCCCGCGGGACCGCGCTGGGCTGCCGGCGCAGACGACATGTTCATCGGCTGCGGACCCGATCAGTGGCTGGCCTATCGCGCGGCCGCGCCGGCGCAGGGCATGGAGAGCCTGCTCGCGCCGCTCGCCGCTCATGCCGCCATCGTCGACCAGAGCCACGGTCGCATCATCCTGCGGGTGACGGGAGCCAAGGTGCGCGAGGCCCTGGAAAAGGGCGTCGCCGTCGACCTGCACCCGCGCGCGTTCGCGCCGGGCGACGCCGCCGCCACACTGGTCGCGCACATTCCGGTGCAGCTGTGGCAGCTCGACGCTGCCCCGACCTACGAGTTCGCGGTGGCACGCAGCCTGGCGCTCGCCTTCTGGCACTGGCTCGAAGCCTCGGCGGCGGAGGTCGGGCTGGAGCTGGCGGCCCCCGTCGGTCCCCCCTGACGGCGCCGGGTCAAGGGAAGACTGCCGTGCCGGGACGCCTCACATCTCGCGCAGCTTGAAGCGCTGGATCTTGCCGGTGGCGGTCTTGGGCAGGCCGTCGACGAAGGCGATCCAGCGCGGATACTTCCACACCCCCGCCTTGGTCTTGACCTGCTCCTTGAGCTCCTCGTCGAGGCCGTTGGCGGCCGTCTTGCCGGGCTTCAGCACGATGAAGGCCTTGGGCTTGAGGAGGCCGTCGGCGTCCTGCTTGGGCACCACCGCCGCCTCCAGCACCGCCTCATGGCCGACGAGCGCGCTCTCCACCTCGAAGGGCGAAACCCAGATCCCCGACACCTTGAACATGTCGTCCGTGCGGCCCTGGTAGGTGTAGAAGCCCTCCGCGTCGCGGGTGTATTTGTCGCCCGAGCGCGTCCAGCCGCCCTCGAAGGTTGCGCGGCTCTTCTCGCGCTGGTTCCAGTAGCCCTCGGCCGCGCTCGGACCCTTGACCAGCATCTCGCCGACCTCGCCGTCGGGCACATCGCGCCCGTGCTCGTCGACGAGACGCACCTCGTAGCCCGGCACCGGCTTGCCCGAGGTGCCGTATTTCAGCGCGGTGGGGCTGTTGCACACATACTGGTGCAGCATCTCGGTGGAGCCGACGCCGTCGAGGATGTCGACGCCGAAGCGGGCCGCGAACGCCTTGCCCACCTCCGCCGGCAGCGCCTCGCCGGCCGACACGCAGAGCCGCAGGCGCTCCGAGCTCGCCTCGCGCGTGGCGCCGGGATGAGCCAGCATGGACGCATAGAGCGTCGGCACGCCGAAGAACACGGTGGGCTGGTGCTGCTTGAAGACGCGGAATACGGCCTCCGGGGTGGGCCGCTCGGGCAGCAGCACGGAGGTGGCGCCCACCGACATGGGAAACGACATGGCGTTGCCGAGGCCGTAGGCGAAAAACAGCTTGGCCGCGGAAAACACCACGTCGTCGGCGCGGATCCCGAGGACTTGCGCGGCATAGGTGTCGGCCGTCGCTTTGAGGCTCGAATGGACGTGCCGAACGCCCTTGGGTCGTCCTGTCGAGCCGGACGAATAGAGCCAAAACGCGCATTGATCCGCCGGAACGTCGAGCGCCGGGGCAGGGGCGCGCTTGGCCAGCTCATTTTCGAAGGAGAGATGGCGGTGAGCCGATTCGCCGACGACGAAGACTGCCTTTAGGGACCGGCGCCGGGCGATAATCGGCTCGATCCCGCCGAGCAATTCTTTCGAAACGAACAAAGCTTTCGCCTTGCTGTCGTTGAGAATGGCTTCGTAATTTTCTGGCGTCAGCAGCGTGTTCAATGGCGCGGGGACAATCCCGGCTTTGAGGCTGCCCCAAAAAATGATCGGGAATTCGATCGTGTCGAGCACGATCATCGCCGCGCGGTCTTCCGGCTGAAGGCCGTGCGCCTCATAGAGTCCGGCCAGCCGGCCGGATTGTTCGGCAAGCTGGCGATAGCTGAGCGCGCGCTCGCCTTCGAGGAAAGCGGCTTTGTCCGCCGCGCCGCCGGCATGGCGATCGACGAAGTAGAGCGCGGCGTTGCCGTTCGTCTCGTTCACGGAGCTCCTCCCTTTCAGAGCGATGTACCTTTTTGTCGTCCCATCCTAATCCTCGCCGGCGTCGGGGCCTCCGCACAACCGCTCCGACAGCACGCAAAGCTCGCCCTCATGCCGGGGATTTAACCTTACAGG
>DASRDL010000031.1:0-13316 GCA_035652635.1 Hyphomicrobiaceae bacterium
CCGCATAAAGCTCGGTCATGACCTATCCCATCAACAGGCGACGCCGTTCCTTTCGCCCGCGCCCGCGGCTGCGATGACGGACCGTTGACGGGTTCCGATCAGGCGCCGCGCACGAAGCGCGGCTTTTTGTTTTCTACTGCACGAGCCAGATAGGTCTTGCCATGTCCAGCCCCTCCGCGAAGCCCGCCCAAGGTTCCAAGTCCAAACCGGCCAAGGCGTCAGCCGGCCCCTCGCCGTCCGTCATGCCCACCTATGCGCGCCAGGACATCGTGTTCGAGCGCGGCGAAGGGGCGTGGCTCGTCGCCACCTCGGGCGAGCGCTACCTCGATTTCGCCAGCGGCGTCGCCGTCAACGCGCTGGGCCATGCCCATCCCAAGCTGATCGCCGCCCTCGTCGGCCAGGCCGAGAAGCTGTGGCACTGCTCCAACCTCTACCGCATCGCCGGCCAGGAGCGGCTGGCGGAACGGCTGTGCCAGGCGACGTTCGCCGACAAGGTATTCTTCTGCAACTCGGGCGCCGAGGCCTGCGAGGGCGCCATCAAGCTCGCGCGGCGCTACCATTTCGCCGACGGCCACCCGGAGCGCTGGCGCATCATCACCTTCAAGGGCGCCTTCCACGGCCGCACGCTCGCCACCATCGCCGCCGCCGGCAACGAGAAGTATCTCGAGGGCTTCGGCGAGCCGGCGCCCGGCTTCGACATCGTGCCGTTCGGCGATCTCGAGGCGGTCAAGGGGGCCATCGGCCCCGGCACGGCCGCCATCATGGTCGAGCCGGTGCAGGGCGAGGGCGGCGTGCGCGTGGGCTCCAACGAGTTCATCAAGGCGCTGCGCAAGCTGTGCGACGACAACGGACTGCTGCTGGTGCTGGACGAGGTGCAATGCGGCATGGGCCGCACCGGCAAGCTGTTCGCCCACGAGTGGGCGGGCATCACCCCCGACGTGATGGCGGTGGCCAAGGGCATCGGCGGCGGCTTCCCCGTGGGCTGCTTCATGGCGACCGAGGAGGCCGCCAAGGGCATGGTGCCCGGCACGCACGGCTCCACCTACGGCGGCAACCCGCTCGCCATGGCGGTCGGCAACACCGTGCTCGACGCGGTGCTGGAGCCCGGCTTCCTCGAGCACGTGCACAAGATGGGGCTGCGCCTCAAGCAGGAGCTGGCCCGCGTCAAGGACGAGAACCCGGGCGTGGTGGAGGAGGTGCGCGGCAGCGGCCTGCTCGCCGGCATCAAGGTCAAGCCGCCGATGGGCGAGGTGGTCGCCGCGTGCACGGCCGAGAAGCTGTTGACGGTCGGTGCCGGCGAGAACGTCGTGCGCCTGCTGCCGCCGCTCAACGTCACCGAGGCCGAGATCGCGGAGGCGGTCAACCGCCTGTCGGCGGCGCTCAAGCGCGTCGCCGTCAGGCCGGTCGCCTGAGGAGAACCGCCGCCAACCGGGCGCGTTTGCCGCCATGCCGCCGCGACACTTCCTCGACATCGATCAGATCGACGCCGGCACGCTGAGGCGCATCGTCGACATGGGTCACGCCATGAAGCGGGCGGGCAAGCGCGTGCCGGCGGAGCTCAGGCCGCCCGGCATCGAGAATGCGGTGCTGATGCTGATCTTCGAGAAGCCGTCGACGCGCACGCGCGTGTCCTTCGACGTGGCCATGCGCCAGCTCGGCGGCCAGTCGCTGGCGCTCAACCAAGCCGACCTGCAGGTGGGGCGCGGCGAGCCCATCTCCGATACCGCCAAGGTGGTGTCGCGCTACGTCGACGCGATCATGATCCGCGCCAACAAGCACGAAACGCTCACCGAGTATGCCGCCAACGCCAGCGTGCCGGTGATCAACGGGCTCACCGACCGCACGCACCCCTGCCAGATCATCGCCGACATCATGACCTTCGAGGAGGCCAAGGGGCCGATCGCAGGGCGCACGGTGGCCTGGACGGGCGACGGCAACAACGTCGCCGCCTCGTGGATACACGCCGCCGCCCGCTTCAAGTTCCGCCTGGCGATCGCCTGCCCGCCGCAGCTCAACCCCGAGAACAAGGTGCTGGATTGGGCCAAGCGCGAGGGTGCCGACATCTTCCTCACCGACGACCCGCGCGAGGCCGTGCAGGAGGCCGATTGCGTGGTGACCGACACGTGGGTGTCGATGGGCCAGCAGAACGAGGCCCCCAGGCGCAAGCAGCTGCTCGGGGCCTACGGCGTCGACGAGGCGCTGATGAAGGCGGCAGCGCCCGGCGCCATCTTCATGCACTGCCTGCCGGCCTACCGTGGCCTCGAGGTGTCCGCCGCCGTGATCGACGGGCCGCAGTCGGTGGTGTGGGACGAGGCGGAGAACCGGCTGCACGCCCAGAAGGCCATCCTGGCGTGGTGCCTGGGAGTGGACTGAATGCTGAGCGCCGATGACGCGAAGGGTTCGGCGGCGGTGCCGGCCGATGACCTCGTGCTGCCGTTCCGTACGGTGAAGTCCGACGTGATCGGCCGCGTCATCCGCCTGGGCGCGGTGGTGGACGCGGTGCTCTCGCGCCATGCCTATCCCGATCCCGTGAGTCACGCGCTCGGCGAAGCGCTGGCGCTCACCGCCATGCTCGGCAGCGCGCTCAAGAGCGAGGCCAAGCTCATCCTGCAGACCAAGACCGACGGGCCGCTCGATTTCCTCGTCACGGACTTCGTGGCGCCCGGCAAGCTGCGCGGCTATGCGAGCTTCGACAAGACGGACGCGGCCCTCGCGGAGACCAAGGGCCGGGGCGACCAGGCAGCTCTGCTCGGCAAGGGTCACGTGGCCATGACCATCGACCGCGGCGCCGACAAGGAGCGCTACCAGGGCATCGTCGCGCTCGACGGCGAGACGCTGGTCGATGCCGCCCACACCTACTTCCGCCAGTCGGAGCAGCTGCCCACCTTCATCCGCCTGGCGGTGGCGCGCCATTACGGCCCCTCCGGCGGCGAGGGACCGCGCGCGTGGGCCTGGCGCGCCGGCGGGCTGATGATCCAGCAGCTGCCGCGGCTCGGCGGCAAGCGCGACCAGCAGGCGGCGAGCGAGGACGACGACGAGGAGAACTGGACGCGCGCGCGCCACCTCGCCGCCACCGTGGAGGACCACGAGCTGCTCGACCCGACGCTGTCGCCCGAGCGCCTGCTCTACCGGCTGTTCCACGAGGAAGGCGTGCGCGTCACGCCGCCGACGCCGCTTGCCGCCGAGTGCCGCTGCTCGCGCGAGCGCATTCACGCCTACCTGAGCCGCTTCAGCGCCGAGGAGCTGGCCGACCTGCGCGAGGACGACGGCGGCTTCACCGTCACCTGCGAGTTCTGCTCGCGCAAGTACCGCTTCTCGGCCGGTGACGTGGGGTAGGCCGGAGCACTTTCCGATCAGCCGCCGTCGCTGTCATCCCGCAATTCGCCGATGGCGAATGTCCGGGACCCAGGGCCTATGGGTAGGGGTGCGAAGCCTTGGCCCTGGGCGCCGCTCTCGGGCTTGCGCCCGCGGCCGGGATGACAGCGCTTCGGGCGCGGCCGATCCGGTCGGGTCGGAATGTGCTTCAGAACTTGCCGGTGACGAGGAGCATGGCGATCCACGGCTGCCAGATGACGATGACGAGGCAGACGAGCATCACGGCGATGAACGGCACGGCGGCCCGGCACAGGAGCGCGAACGGCTGCTTGAAGGCCGTCATGGCGACGATCAGGTTGAGGCCCACCGGCGGGGTCAGATAGCCGATCTCGAGGTTGAGGATCATGATCAGGCCGAACAGCACCTTGTCGTAGCCGTAGGCGGCGGCCAGCGGGGCGAGCAGCGGTGCCAGCACCAGGATCGCCTCGCCCGTGGTCATCAGGCAGCCGACGATCAACAAGAGGACGTTGACCAGGAGCATGAACATGAGCGGGCTCGCGATGTAGCCCTGCATCCAGGTGACGAGCATCTGCGGCACGCGATGCTCGGTGAGGATGATGTTGAGGCTGAGCGCCACCGCCAGCACGGGGAACAGGGAGCCGCCCAGCTTGGACGTCTCCAGCACCACGTCGTAGAAGTCGGCGAGCTTCAGCTCGCGGTAGATGAAGATCTCGACCAGCATGGCGTAGGCGAGCGCCACCGCCGCGGCCTCGGTGGCCGTGAAGTAGCCCGAGTAGATGCCGCCCAGGAGGATGACGGGCAGCATCAGCGCCCAAATCCCGCGCTTGAAGGCGGCGATGAAGCCGGCAAGGTCGAACGGCTGCGTCGGCAAGTGCCAGTTGAACCAGACCGCATAGGCCGAGAGCGCGAGCGTCAGCAGGATGCCGGGACCGAAGCCGGCCGCGAACAGGTCCGTCACGCTGGTCTCGGTGACGAGCGCGTAGATGATCATCGGGATCGAGGGCGGGATGATGATACCCAGCGTGCCGCCGGACATGATGGCGCCCATGGCGAATTTCAGGTCGTAGCCGGCCTGCCGCATGGCCGGGTACATGATGGTGCCGATCGCCAGCATGGTGACGATCGACGAGCCGGAGATGGCCGCGAACACGGCGCATGAAAGGATGCAGGCCACGGCAAGGCCGCCGGGCAGCGGCTTGGTCGCCGAGGCCAGAATGTCGATGAGGCGCTGGGCGATGGAGCCGCGCGTCATCACGTTGCCGCACAGGATGAAGAGCGGGATCGACAGGATCACCTCCTTGTCGAGCCCCACCCACATGTCCTCGATGATGTAGTCGAGCTGGGCGCGGCCCCAGACGATGTGCACGAACGCCGCGACGGCCATCAGGATGACGAGCAGCGGCTGGCGCAGCAGGAGCAGCAGCACTACCAGGGCGACGAGGGCGAGCGCGGTCATTCCTGGAACTCTGGGGGCTTGGCGCGCAGGTCCGGCCAGACGGCGAACAGCAGGTAGCGGCCGGCGGCGGACAGGAAGCCGAGGGGAACGACCAGCTGAATGCGCCACACGCGCCAGTCGAGCACGGGTGCGCGCAGGTCGGTCGCATAGGAGGAGGCGACGTACTGGAAGCCGTAGTAGGCGACGCCGCACAGAAAGAGGGCGGTGATGAGATCGGCGAGCCGGTCGAGCTGGGGTCCCCAGTGCTCGGGCACCCAGGCGTAGCCCACGCGCGGCACGAGGTGGCTGTTGGTGGCGGTGGCGATGCCGATGCCGGCGAAGCTGCCGACGACCAGGGCGAACACGGAGAGCTTCTGGGAGGCGAAGATGCCCGTCGCCGCCTTGAAGCCGAACAGGCGCACGAGCGGCCCGAGCAGCTCCCGGCCCAGCACGTCGAGCAGCAGGATGACGGCGATGAAGCCGAAGGCCGCCACCGCGATCCAGCATTCGATCCTGTGCCAGGTGTCCGCCAGCGCCCGCACTCCTGCGGGTGCGGGCACCGGATCGAGCAATTGCCGCAGGCGTGGCGCCGGGATCATGCGGGGTCTGCGAAGCTCGAGAGGCCGTCCGCCGAGGGGCGAGGTCGCACGGGCTGCCGGCCGCCGCTGCGTGCCGGCGGGGTGCGTGCGCTCGCTGCTGCTATTGCGTGCAGGCCTTCTTGCCGGCCTCGACCGCCTTGAAGATCGCGTCGCCGTCGGGATCCATCTCCGCCACCATGCGCGTCCACACCGGCTGCAACTTCTTGCGCCATTCCTCGCGCTGGACCGGCGTCACCTCGACGATCTGGCCGCCGCCCTTGACGTGCATGCCGCGCAGGGTCTCCTCGAAGCCGCGGATCTCCTTGCGCAGCTGGTCGGCGCTGCGGCGCGCCGTGGCCTTCGTCAGTGCAGCCTTGTTCTCCGCCGAAAGACCGTCCCACACCCTCTGGTTCATGACGATGATGCCGGGGGCGTCCGAGAGATTGACGCGCGTCATCACCGGCGCGACCTTGCCCAGGCCGGACGGCATATAGAACGTGATCACGGTGGCCTGCACGTCGACGAGGCCCGTCTGGAACGCCGAGGCGATCTCGGTGATGCCGATCGGGTTCGGGTTGGCGCCGAGCGAGGCCCACGTCATCGCCGACACCTTGTTGCTGGCCGAGGCGGCCTTGAGGCCGTTCACGTCGTTGGGCGACACGTAGGGCTTCTTGCCGACGATGTCGACCGTGCCGACCTCGGTCCAGCCCAGGAACTTCACGCCTTTCCTGGCGAGCCGCTCGGAGATCGGGCCCGTGATGCTCTTGTCGATCACGCAATCCTGCTCAGCCAGGTCCTTGAACAGGAAGGGGATGCCGAGCACCGCCAGCTCGGGCAGCACCAGCGCCACGGCGCCGGTCGAGAAGCCGCCCATGTCGATGCGGCCGCGCGCCACCTGCTGGATCGTGTCCTGCTCGTTGCCGAGCTGGGCGGCGATGAACTGCTCGATCTTGAGGGCACCCTGGCTTTCCTCCTCCACGTCCTTGGCGAACCGCTCGAGCTGCATGACCCACGGCGTCTTGGCCGGGGCCCCGGTCGTGTAGCGCAGCGCGATCGGCTTCTTGTCCTGGGCACTCGCCGGCAGAGGAGCGCCCACGCATGCAAACACCGCTGCGGCTGCTACGAGGCTGCGAACGCTGACGTGCATGGCCAGATTTCCTCCCGATGTCGACAAGGGTCGCGGCCCCGGTCGCTTGTTGCCGCCCGAGTCTGCGCCAATCCGGGTCCTCTTGGCGACAACAAAGTGCGGCGCAATGCCACCGCCCGTGGGCCTGGAGCGCGCGGCCAATTGCGCGGTTTGCAGGCATCCCGGCGCTCTCCTAGACTTGCCCGCGGCCGTCGACGTTTGCGCGCGGGCGCCGGCCGAGCAAGGTGAGCCGGCCGGGCGTCTTCGCGCCGTCGGTCCGATGAGCGCGACGGGGGTCCCACAGCCATATCGCCGCCAATGCCTGCGGGCACTGTCCTCGTTCCTGGCCGCTGGGAAGCTGGAGTTCCTTCGACATGGTCCGTTGTGTGCGTATCGCACTTGCCGTCGCCTTCCTGATGGCGCTGCCGATGGCGGCGCCTGCACAGCAGGCAGCCCCGCCCGCGTCGCCTCCTCCCGCCGCTCCGGCGTCTCCCCCGCCGCCGGCAGCACCCGTGCTGCCACCGGAAGTGACGACGCCGGTCGAGCGGCTGGCCAAGAGCATCGAGGCCGCCGAAAAGTCGATCCAGCAGCTCAAGGAGCTGGAAAGCGAGCTGCAGCGCCTGCGCACCGACGTCGAGGAGATCATCTACGAATCGACGGCGACGGCGGAAGCCCTGCGGCCGCAGCTTGCCGAGGTGAAGAGCCAGATCGAGCGGCTCGGGCCACCGCCGAAGGACCAGCCCGAGACCGCCACCATCGCCGCGGAGCGTGCGCGCCTCAATGCCCTCGCCGGTGCGCTCGACGGCGCGATCAAGACCACGGAGCTCGCCTGGGTGCGCGCCAAGCAGATGATCGACCGCATCACGGTGATGCGCTACCAGATCTTCTCGCGCAACCTTTTCGAGCGGCGCGCAAGCCCTCTGCTTCCGTCGGTGTGGAGCGAGGTGGCCGAGCGCCTTCCCACCATCGTCGGGCGCACGAAGTACTACGGCGCGACCTGGCTCGAGGAGTGCCAGAAGCGGCAATCGGCCCTGCTCGGCATACTGGCCGCCGCTCTCGTCGCGGCCTTTTCGATCAGGGGCATCGTCAACAATCTGATCGTCAGGCGGCGCGGCGGCTTTGCGGGCATCCCCACCTTCTTCGACCGCATAATCTGGGCCGCGGTCGTGGTGCCTGCGCGCGTGCTGGCGCCGGTCGCCGCCATTTCCATTCTCTATGTGGGAATGGACACCCTGGGCATGTTCTTCGCGCCCTGGGAACGCACGGCAGAGACGGTGCTCCTCGGCGTGCTGGTTTACGTGGCGGGCTCCGTTCTGGCCAGCGTGGCGCTGGCGCCGCGGCGGCCGGAATGGCGCCTCATTCCCGTCGACGACGCGACCGCTGCCTACCTTCTGCTCTTCATCAAGGCGATTCTGGCCGTCTACATCGTCGACACGGTCCTGGTGGAGTTCGGGCGCGCCATCTACGTCCCGCTGATCATCACCGTCACGCAGGGGTTCATCACCAACATCGCCACGGCCGTGCTGCTGCTTCTGCTCGCGCTGAGGCCGTTCGTCCCCCAGATCGGGCCGTTGCGCGCCGTCAACCACCTCGACCGCATCGATCCCGATCGCGTGGGGCGGCTGTCACCGCTGTCGGTCAAGCTGCCGCTGCTGGTGCTCGCCGTCGCCATCATCGCGAGCTCGGCGCTCGGCTATGTGGCGCTCGGCCGCTACATCGCCCAGCAGATCGTGCTCACCGGCACGATCGTGGCCGGCGCCGGCCTGCTCACCCTCGGCGTCCGCGCCGTGACGCGCCGCCGGGAGGGCGCGGTCAGCCCGCTCGGCTCGCTGCTCGAAAGCCGGTTCGGCATCGAGGGAACGCGCCAGGGCCAGATCGTCAAGCTGGCCGAGATCGCCGCCACGCTCGCCCTCATCCTCCTCGCGCTGCCGCTTCTCATGCTGCAGTGGGGCTTCGCCGGCGCCGATATCCGCGACTGGGCCAAGGCCCTGTTCTTCGGCTTCGAGGTGGGGCAGTTCCGCATCTCGCTGATGCGCATCCTGTTCGGCATCGTGCTGTTCATCGCGCTCTTGTTCCTCACGCGCATCATCCAGCATTGGCTGCGCGAGCGCGTCATTGCGCAAGGCCGCATGGATGCCGGCGTCGCCAATTCCGTCGACCTGGCCGTGGGCTATGCCGGCATCGGCATCGCTGCGCTCATCTCCGTCTCCTACGCGGGCTTCGACGTCACCAATCTCGCCATCGTCGCCGGCGCCCTGTCGGTAGGCATCGGCTTCGGCCTGCAGTCGATCGTCAACAACTTCGTATCGGGCCTGATCCTGCTGGCGGAACGCCCGATCAAGGTCGGCGATTGGATCGTGGTCGGCGATCAGCAGGGCAACGTGCGCCGCATCTCGGTGCGCTCGACCGAGATCGAGACCTTCGACCGGGCGAGCCTCATCGTGCCGAACTCGGAGCTGATCTCGGGCCGCGTGCTCAACTGGACGCACCGCAACATGCTGGGCCGCATCGTCCTCAAGATCTCGACCGACATCAATGCGCGCCCCAAGACGGTGATCGCCCTGCTCGAGAAGGCCGCCAGCGAGCACCCGCTGGTGCAGCCGGAGCCGAGGGCGGTGCTGGAGACGTTCACGCCGAGCAACATCGAGTTCTCGCTGAGCGTGGTGCTCTCCGACGTCAACGCCGGCGGCCGCGTGAAATCCGACCTCCACATCGCCATCCTGGAGGCCTTCCGCCAGGCGAACATCTACGCCACGCTGCATTAGGCCGGGGTGAAGCCCGTTTCATCCGCCCTCACGTCCCCAGATAGGCGCCGCCGTTGACGTGGATGATCTGGCCGGTGATGTAGCCCTGGTCGGGGTGGGCGAGGAACAGCGCCGCCGAGGCGATCTCGGCCGTCTCGCCGCTGCGCGGCACGGGCGGCAGGCTCGAGCGCGGCGGCAGCGTGCCGGCCGAGGCCGGCCGCACCGTGGCGATCGAGCCCGGCGCGATGACGTTGGCGGTGATGCCGCGGTCGCCGAACTCCACCGCCAGCGCCCGCGTCAGGCCGGTGAGGCCCGACTTGCCGGCGAGGTTGTGGGCGCGCCGCTTGAAGCCGGCGTGCCAGGAGATGCCGCCCAGCGTGATGATGCGGCCCCAGCCCTTGGCGATCATGTCCGGCAGCGTCGCCTGCGCGCAGTGGAAGGTGCCGTCGAGCGAGATGTCGATGACGCGCCGCCAGGTGGCGTGGTCCATCTCCAGGAAGTCGATCTGGCCGCGGCTCGAGGCATTGCACACCAGGATGTCGATCGGGCCCAGGGCGGCCTTGGCCTCCCGCACCATGGCGTCGACCGCGCGCCGGTCGACGATGTCGGCGACCTGCACGAGGCTGCGGCGTCCGAGCGCCGCGATCTCGCGGGCGACGGCTTCGGCGGCGGCGCGGTCCTGCAGGGTGTTGACGACGATGTCGGCGCCGGCGCCGGCGAGCTTCAAGGCGATGGCGCGGCCGATGTTGCGCGACGCGCCCGTCACCAGGGCCGTCTTGCCCGCCAGAGGTTGGGTCATGGGTTCGTCTCCTGGTTGTCGCCGTGCAGCGCCTCGCGCTGCTTCCACGTCCGGGCCGGCCGCACGACAGAGTGGCGCCGCCCGGCAGTGTCGCGCAAGACCCGGCGCGAGCGTCGTGGGCGCGGCTGCATGGCGCGGCCACGGGGAATTGAGCCCGTGTCATGCTTCTCGCATAATCTTCTTCCAGCGATCGGCGCGCGAGAATGCGTCGCGGCAACGGGGCGGCGAATGGCCGACAAGGAACGCTCCCTCGAGGAGCTCTACGCCGACGACCCGGAGCGGGCCGACGCGCTCGTCTTCGGTCGCCGCACGGACACCGCGCGCCGCGGCTTCCTGCGCGGTGCCGGCCTCGCCGCCATGACGGCGGCGGTCGGCGGCCCCATCGTGTTCGCCCACCGAATGCCGGGTGGCCTTCTGCCGGCGGCGCTGGCCGGGGAGACGGGCAAGGCCGGCGAGACGCCGCTGCGGCGGGGGAAGAGACTGGACTTCCCCGGCAAGGACCACGGCCTCGTCGTGCTCAGCGAGAGGCCGCTGGTGGCCGAGACGCCCGAGCAGCTGCTCGACGACGACACCACGCCGACAGCCAGGTTCTTCATCCGCAACAACGGCGCCCCGCCCGCACCGGCCGCCGACCCCGATGCCTGGAAGATCGCCGTCGACGGCGAGGTCAACAGGCCGCTCGAGATGACGCTGGGCGAGCTGAAGCGGCGCGGCGTCGCCCGCACCTGGCGCATGGTGCTGGAGTGCGCCGGCAACGGGCGCTCGTTCTTCGTGCCGACGGCGCGCGGCGAGCAGTGGACCAACGGCGGGGTCGGCTGCGCGGAGTGGACCGGTGTGGCGCTCGCCGACCTGCTGCGCGCAGCCGGTGTGAGGCCCTCGGCCGTCTATACCGCCAACTACGGTGCGGACACCCCGCTCTCGGGTGATCCCGCCAGCCCGCCGCTCTCGCGCGGGGTGCCGATCCGCAAGGCTTTGGACGGCTCGAGCCTCCTCGTGTGGGCCATGAACGGCAAGCCGCTCGAGCCCATCCACGGCGGCCCGCTGCGCCTCGTCGTGCCGGGATGGCCGGGATCGGTGTCGCACAAGTGGATCACCAAGGTCACGGTACGCGACAGGGTGCACGACGGGCCCGGCATGACCGGCACCAGCTATCGCGTGCCGATGCGGCCGGTGCTGCCCGGCAGCAGGACCGACGATGCCAACTTCAAGATCCTGGAATCGATGCCGGTGCGCGGCATCATCACCTCGCCTGCCGACGGCACGCGCTTCGCCGCCGGCACCAGGGAGCTCAAGCTCAGGGGTGCCGCCTGGGCCGGCGAGCTGGAGGTGCGCCGCGTCGACGTGTCGATCGACTTCGGCGCCACCTGGCACCAGGCCTACGTCGCCCCGCCGCGCAACCGCTACGACTGGCGCCGCTGGACGGCGTCGGTGGCGCTGCCGAGCGAGGGCTACTACGAGGTGTGGGTGCGGGCGACCGACTCCGCCGGCCGGGCGCAGCCGCACGTGGCCGGCGGCTGGAACCCCGAAGGCTACGGCGCCAACCCGATGCATCGCATCGCCGTGCTGGTGGGGTGACACGCCCCGCCGGCCGGAGGCGCGTGCGCAATGCGTCGGCCTGCTCCCCGCTGTGCCGTGTACTGGGTCCCGGCCTGCGCCGGGATGACGTTGGTGGGAACGATTGCGCCACACGCCAACAGAACGATGGCACCACAGGCGAGCGGAACGCTGGCGGCACATTCCAACGTCATCCCGGCGCCGAGGGCGCCCGACAGGGCGCCCGAGGGAACAGGCCGGGACCCATGCACGTCACGGCGTGCACGTCGCATGCGATCGGCGCGCGACGCCTCCGATCGCAGGGCATGCACCCGATCGCGCCAAACATCGACCTCGGCCTTCGCGGCCCGGTGTACTGGGTCCCGGCCTTCGCCGGGATGACGTTGGGGGAACAGGTCGGGAGCCAGGCACGTCTCGGGCGCCGGTCACAATGGCGAATATGCCTTTGCCGTGCTATCTCGGCGGCGCGAGGTGGGATGTCCATGAAGATCGCGACCTGGAACATCAACGGCATCAAGGCGCGCCTGGACGGAGCCGTCACCTGGCTCAAGGAGGCGTCCCCGGACGTCGCCTGCTTCCAGGAGATCAAGAGCACCAGCGAGGCCTTTCCCACCGAGCCCTTCGAGGCGCTGGGCTATAACGTTGCCGTGCACGGCCAGAAAGGTTTCAACGGCGTCGCCATCCTCTCCAGGCGGCCGTTCGACGAGATCGCCGTGCGCGGTCTGCCGGGTGACGAAAGCGACAGCCACGCCCGCTACATCGAGGTGTGCGTGCCGCGCGGAGGCGGCACTGTGCGGATCGGCAACCTCTACCTGCCCAACGGCAACCCGATCGGCACCGACAAGTTCGCCTACAAGCTCGCCTGGATGCGGCGCTTCGCGGCGCGCACGCGCGAGCTCCTGGAGCTCGAGGAGCCGTTCTTCCTGCTCGGCGACTACAACGTCATCCCCGAGCCGATCGATGCCAAGAACCCGGATGCCTGGCGCGAGGACGCACTGTTCCAGCCCGAGACGCGCTCGGCCTATCGCGCGCTCCTCAACCTCGGGCTCACCGACGCCGTGCGCACCTGCCTGCCGGGGCCCGGCGTCTACACCTTCTGGGACTACCAGGCCGGCGCCTGGCAGAAGGACCACGGCATCCGCATCGACCACATCCTGGCCTCGCCGCAGGCCGCCGACCGGCTCGTCTCGGCCGGCATCGACAGACACACCCGCGGCTGGGAGAAGCCCTCCGACCACGTGCCGGTGTGGGTGGAGGCGGAGCTGGATTGAGGCCCGCTGCGCTCTCGCGTGCGGCCCGCTGCCCGCCATCGCAACGCGGCATGCTATAAGCAACCCATGAGCGACTCAGCACAGCCCAACCGCGCCGTCACCGTCGGCGGCGTCACCTTCGCCAACGACCGGCCCATCTCCCTCTTCGCCGGCCCGTGCCAGATGGAGAGCCGCGCGCATGCGCTGGAGATGGCAAGCGCGCTCAAGGCCATCGCCGCCAGACTCGGCATCGGCCTCGTCTACAAGACCTCCTTCGACAAGGCCAACCGCACCTCGCTGGCGGCCAAGCGCGGGCTCGGCCTCGATGCCGCGCTCGGCGTGTTCGCCGAGATCCGCCAGTCGCTGGGGCTGCCCGTCGTCACCGACGTGCACGAGGCGGGCCAGTGTGCGCCCGTGGCCGAGGTGGTGGACGTGCTGCAGATCCCGGCCTTCCTGTGCCGCCAGACCGACCTGCTGGTCGCCGCCGCCAGGAC
>DASRDL010000032.1:0-6765 GCA_035652635.1 Hyphomicrobiaceae bacterium
CGATGCAGGGGTACTGCGTCGAGTTGTTGGCCGGGTGCCGGTACCAGAGGTCCTTGAAGGCGACCATGATGGCTCCGCGATTGTTGGGCGGCCGGCAGTATAGGGCGCGGCCAGGCAGGGTGCCAATCGCGGGATGCGCACGCGCCGGCGTAGGGTGCAAGAGGCGAAGCCGAATTGCACCGCGCAGGGCGCCCGGCTGTCGTGCGATGCGCGCGCGGCGGCGTAGGGTGCAAGAGGCGAAGCCGAATTGCACCGCCCAGCGGCGGCCCCGGATCGGTGCGATGCGGCTGACGCCTTTCGCACCCTACCGATCACACCGGCTTGAGCAGCACATGCCGCTTGCGGCCGAGCGAGAGCTTGATGACGCCGTCGCGCACGTCGCCTCCCGTAAGCGCCACCTTCTCGTCCTTGACGGGCTCGTCGTTGACGCGCAGTCCGCCGCCGGCGATCTGGCGGCGCGCCTCGCCGTTCGACTTGACGAGGCCCGCGCGCACGAAGGCGCTGAGCACGCCGAGCCCGGAGGCCAGCTCGGCGGCAGCCACCTCCACCGTCGGCAGGCCCTCGCTGGTGGCACCCTTCTCGAAGGTCTCCTGCGCCGTCCTGGCCGCGGCCAGGGCCTTCTCCCGCCCGTGCAGCAGGGCGGTGGCCTCGGTCGCCAGCACCTTCTTGGCCTCGTTGATGTCGGCCCCCTGCAGCGCCGCGAGCCTGGCGATCTCTGCCATGGGCAGCGTGGTGAAGAGTCTCAGGAAGCGGGGAACGTCGGCATCCTCCGTGTTGCGCCAGTATTGCCAGAAGTCGAAGGCGCGCATTTCGTAGGCGGTCGGCTTCGTCTCGTCGGCCGGCGCATTGAGCCACACCGCCCCCTGGGCGGTCTTGCCCATCTTGGCGCCCGAGGCGGTGGCAAGGAGCGGCGTGGTCAGTGCGTAGAGCTGGTGGGTGCCCATGCGCCGGCCGAGGTCGACGCCCATGACGATGTTGCCCCACTGGTCGGAGCCGCCCATCTGCAGGTTGCAGCCGGTGCGCCTGGCCAGCTCGACGAAGTCGTAGGCCTGGCAGATCATGTAGTTGAACTCGATGAAGCTCATCTCCTGCTCGCGCTCGAGCCTCAGTCTCACCGAGTCCATGGTCAGCATGCGGTTGACGGAGAAGTGCCGGCCCACGTCGCGCAGCATGTCGATGTAGTTGAGCCTGGTCAGCCACTCCGCGTTGTCGAGCATGACGGCGTCGGTCTTGCCGGGGCCGAACTTGAGGACCTTGGCGAACACGCCCTTGATGCTCTCCTTGTTGGCCTCGATCTCCTCGATGGGGCGGATGGCGCGCGTCTCGTCCTTGCCGGAGGGGTCGCCCACGCGCGTGGTGCCGCCCCCCATCAGCGTGATCGGCTTGTTGCCCGTCTGCTGCAGCCAGTAGAGCATCATGATGGTGAGGAAGTTGCCGATGTGCAGCGAGGGGGCGGTGCAGTCGTAGCCGACATAGGCGATCACCTCGCGCCTGGCCGCCAGCGCGTCGAGGCCGGCGAAATCGGAGCACTGGTGAATGAAGCCGCGCTCGTCGAGGATGTTGAGAAAGTCGGACTTGAATTTCGCCATGGCCGCCATTGCGCCGTTTGAGGGGCGCAGTCTCCGCCTGTAGGGTCGTGATCGATCCGGAAAGAGCACAGGAAGGCGCCCATGGGCAAGATGATGCGCGCGCTGGGCCTCATGAGCGGCACGTCGATGGACGGCATCGACGTGGCCCTGATCGAGACCGACGGCGAGGAGCGGCTCGAGCGGGGGCCGGCGCTCACCCTGCCGTACGACGCCCAGTTCCGCTCGGCGCTGAGCGGCGCGGTGGGCGAGGCGCGTTCGCTCGCCGACCGCACGGCGCGGCCCGGCTGCCTCGCCGAGGTCGAGCGCGAGCTGACGCGGCGCAGCGGCGGGGCGGTGGCGCAATTCCTGGCCCGGCACGGCCTGAGTGCCGCCGACATCGCCGTCATCGGCTTCCACGGCCACACCGTCCTGCATGCGCCGGAGCGACGGCTGACGGTGCAGCTGGGCGACGGCGCCTTGCTGGCGCAGCTCACCGGCATCGGCGTCGTCTACGACCTGCGCGCGGCCGACTGTGCCGCGGGCGGGGAGGGCGCACCGCTGGCGCCGGTCTATCACCGCGCGCTGGCGGCCGGGCTGACGCAGCGGCCGATCGCCGTGCTCAACGTCGGCGGCGTCGCCAACGTCACCTGGATCGGCCGCGACGGCACGCTGATCGCCTTCGATACCGGCCCCGGCAACGCGCTGCTCGACGACTGGATGGGCCGCCACACCGGCAGGAGCCTCGACGCCGACGGCGCCGCCGCCGCGGCCGGCCGCGTCGACCAGGCCGCGCTGACCGCCCTGATGATGCACCCCTATTTCGGCGAGCCGCCGCCCAAGTCGCTCGATCGCAATGCCTTCTCGCCCGCGCCGATCGAGGGGCTGTCCGTGGAGGACGGCGCGGCCACCCTCACCGCGTTCACCGCCGCCGGCGTCGCGGCCGCGTGCGCGCACTTCCCCGAGCAGCCGCAGCTGTGGATCGTCTCGGGGGGAGGCCGCCGCAATCGCACGCTGATGGCCATGATCGCCGGACGCGTGGAGGCGGCCGTGGCCCCGGCGGAGGCCGCCGGCATGGACGGCGATGCGGTGGAGGCGGAGGCCTGGGCCTACCTCGCCGTGCGCGCGCTCAAAGGCCTGCCGATCTCGTTTCCCGGCACCACGGGGGTGCCGAAGCCGCTCACGGGCGGCGTGCTGGCGAAGGCGGGAGCCGGGACAGGGAGTCCGCAGTAGGGAGCACGGGAGTAGTGGCGACGCATCGTCGCCCTGCTCCCTACGGCCTGTCACCGACTAGGCGTTGGCCTATTCCTTGCGGCTGGCACTCATCTCGGCCATGCGGCGGTCGAGGTAGGAGCCGACCTGGCCGATCAGAGCCTCGATCCTGTCCTGGAAGAAGTGGTTGGCGTCGGGCACGACGGCGTGCTCGATCTTGACGCCCTTCTGCACCTTGGTCTTGGCGGCGAGCTCCGCGACCGAGGCGGTCGGCACCACCCGGTCCTTGTCGCCGTTCACCATCAGCCCCGAGGACGGGCAGGGCGCCAGGAACGAGAAATCGTAGAGATTGGCCGGCGGGGCGACGCAGATGAAGCCGTCGATCTCGGGCCGCCGCATCAGCAGCTGCATGGCAATCCAGGTGCCGAACGAGACGCCGGCGATCCAGCACGAGCGCGAGTCGGGGTTCTGCAGCTGCAGCCAGTCGAGCGCCGAGGCGGCATCGGCGAGCTCGCCCGGGCCGTTGTCGAAGTAGCCTTGGCTGCGCCCCACGCCGCGGAAGTTGAAGCGCAGCACCGAGAAGCCGCGCTCCACGAACATGTAGTAGAGCGCATACACCACCTGGTTGTTCATCGTGCCTCCGAACTGGGGGTGCGGATGCAGGATGAGGGCGATCGGACTGTTGGCATGGGCCTCGTGGTGGTAGCGGGCCTCGAGACGGCCGGCGGGGCCGTTGATGATCAGCTCAGGCATGCTGTTTTCGGCCTTTCGGCTGGGGTGACGGCGCGCTGCTCTCTGCTTGCCGAGCGAGCCGCAATTATACTTGACTCGCGCGCTCGGATTTTCGTATATCCGGCTGAGTTTAGAACAGTTCGAAAGAGCCGACGGCGGCGGGTGCCGCCACACCGGGAACTGTTCGCGGCCCGCGTCATAGCACGGGCAGGGGTAGCGAGCGCAAGTGCGGCAGGACTTGCGCGAGCAGAGCGGGCCGCGCGCGGCCCCTGAGCGTTCGCAAGGACAGGTACGTCGTGGAGTTGAACACGCGAGGCAGGTACGCGGTCACGGCGATGGCCGACCTCGCCAGGTATGGCGCCGATGGCGCCCTGGCCCTGCCGATGATCGCCGAGCGCCAGCAGATCTCGCTGGCCTACCTGGAGCAGCTGTTTCTCAAGCTCAGGCGCGCCGGCCTCGTGGCCAGTGAGCGCGGCCGCTCCGGCGGCTACCGGCTGGGCCGGCCGGCCTCCACCATCACGGTGGCCGAGATCATGGCCGCGGTCGACGAGGACATCCGCATGACGCGCTGCGGCGGCGAGGTGGACAAGCCCTGCATTCCCGGCCAGCGCTGCCTCACCCACAGCCTGTGGGACGCCCTGGGCGACCAGATTGCCGCCTTCCTGGAGAGCGTGACGCTGCAGGAGGTGATCGACGGCATCCCGCGCTCCAAGCAGGCCGTGCGCCAGCCGCCGCCCCCGTTTCTGAGGCCGCGCATCACACCGGCGAGCGAATGAGCCGCACGCGCACATATCTCGACCACAACGCCACGGCGCCGCTGCGTCCGGAGGCGCGGCAGGCCATGCTCGGCGCCCTCGACGTGGTGGGCAATCCCTCCTCGCCGCACGCCGAGGGCCGCCGCGCCCGCGCCATCGTCGAGGACGCGCGTGAAGCGGTGGCGGCGCTGGTCGGCGCCAGGCCCGCCGAGGTGGTGTTCACCAGCGGCGGCACCGAGGCCAACAACGCGGTGCTGGCCGGCGGCTGGAAGGCCATTCTCCTCTCCGGGGTCGAGCACGATTCGGTGCTGGCCCCGGCGCGGGCGAGTGGTGCCCGCCTCGTCGAGCTGCCGGTCGGCCGCGACGGCGTCGTCGATGCCGAGGCCGCAGCGGCAGCCATGCAGGACGGCGGCGGCCGGACGCTCCTGTCGCTGCAGCTCGCCAACAACGAGACCGGCGTCACCCAGCCGGTGGCCGAGGTGGCGCTGGCTGCCCGTGCGCACGGCCTTGCCGTCCACAGCGACGCCGTCCAGGCGGCGGGACGCATACCCGTCGATCTCGCTCTCCTCGGTGTCGACTACCTGACGCTGTCGGCCCACAAGCTGGGCGGACCCAAGGGCGTCGGCGCGCTCATCGTCCGTGAGCGGGCCCCGGCGTTGCCCGGCCTGATCGCCGGCGGCGGCCAGGAGCGGCGCCGCCGCGCCGGCACCGAGAACGTCGCCGGGATCGCCGGCTTCGGCGCGGCCGCCGCGGCCGCCAGCGCGGACCTCGCCCGGATGGGGCGCGTGCGGGCGCTGCGCGACCTACTGGAGCGCGAGGTGCGCCGCATCACGCCCGAGGCGGTCATCGTCGCCGAGGCGGCCGAGCGGCTGCCCAACACCACGAGCCTGGCGCTGCCCGGCGCCAGCGCCGAGACGCTCGTCATCGCCCTCGACCTCAAGGGCGTGGCGGTGAGCGCCGGGGCGGCCTGCTCGTCGGGCAAGGTCGGGGCGAGCCACGTGCTGGAAGCCATGGGGCTGGCGCCGCCCGTGGCCCGCGCCGCCATCCGCGTCAGCCTGGGCCCCGGCTCGGGCGAGCGCGACATCGAAAGCTTCCTCGAGGCATGGAGCGAGCTGGCGCTTGCACGCCGCGCGCGTGCCGTCGCCTGAGGCGAAACCAACGAGACGATTCGAGGATCGGAGCACCGATGCCAGCAGTTCAACAGACCATCGACCAGGTCCGAAGCATCGACGTCGACCAGTACAAGTACGGCTTCGAGACCGCGATCGAGAGCGTCAAGGCGCCGAAGGGCCTCAACGAGGATATCGTCGCCTACATCTCCGACAAGAAGCGCGAGCCCGGCTGGATGCTGGAGTGGCGCCTCGAGGCGTTCCGGCGCTGGCGGGGCATGACCGAGCCCACGTGGGCCAACGTGCGCTATCCCAAGATCGACTTCCAGGATCTCCATTATTACGCCGCGCCGAAGTCGACCGAGGGGCCGAAGAGTCTCGCCGAGGTCGACCCCGAGCTCCTGCGCACCTACGAGAAGCTCGGCATCCCGCTCAGGGAGCGCGAGATACTCGCCGGCGTAAAGGGCGCCGGCGCGCAGAACGGCTCGCGCGTGGCGGTGGACGCCGTGTTCGACTCCGTCTCGGTCGTCACCACCTTCAAGGCCGAGCTGGCCAAGGCCGGCGTCATCTTCTGCTCCATCTCCGAGGCGGTGCGCGAGCATCCCGAGCTGGTGCGCAAGTACCTGGGCTCGGTGGTGCCGCAGGGCGACAACTTCTACGCCGCGCTCAACTCGGCGGTGTTCTCCGACGGCTCGTTCGTCTACGTGCCCGAGGGCGTGCGCTGCCCGATGGAGCTCTCCACCTACTTCCGCATCAACGAGAAGCAGACCGGCCAGTTCGAGCGCACGCTCATCATCGCCGACAAGGGCGCCTACGTCTCCTACCTCGAAGGCTGCACGGCGCCGATGCGCGACGAGCACCAGCTGCACGCCGCGGTCGTCGAGCTGATCGCCCTCGACGATGCCGAGATCAAGTATTCGACGGTGCAGAACTGGTACCCCGGCGACAAGCAGGGCAGGGGCGGCATCTATAACTTCGTCACCAAGCGCGGCGACTGCCGCGGCCGCAACTCCAAGATCTCCTGGACGCAGGTGGAGACGGGCTCGGCCATCACCTGGAAGTATCCCTCCTGCATCCTGCGCGGCGACAACTCCAGGGGCGAGTTCTATTCCATCGCCGTCTCCAACGGCTACCAGCAGGTCGACTCCGGCACCAAGATGATCCACCTGGGCAGGAACAGCTCGAGCCGGATCATCTCCAAGGGCATCGCCGCCGGGCACTCGCAGAACACCTACCGCGGCCTCGTCTCGGCGCACCGCAAGGCCATCGGCGCGCGCAACTTCACCAACTGCGATTCCCTGCTGATCGGCGACAAGTGCGGCGCCCACACCGTGCCCTATATCGAGGCCAAGAATGCCTCGGCGCACTTCGAGCACGAGGCCACCACCTCCA
>DASRDL010000033.1:0-9517 GCA_035652635.1 Hyphomicrobiaceae bacterium
GCAGTCGAGCGGCACCACCTCGCAGCCGATGCCCTCGAGCACGCGCGGCGCCCAGGCGCCGGCCGTGCCGTTGCCGCAGGCCGCCACCACCTTGAGCCGGCGCGTGAGCTTCGGCCGCCGCGTCAGCGCCGCCACGTAGCGCTCGGCCACATCCGGCACGAACAGGTAGCGCCCGCCCGGCGCCGTCTCGTACGCTCCCGACAGGACCAGCTCCTTCAAGGCGCTCATCTCGTCGGGCCCGAACGTGAGCGGACGAAAGAAGCCCATCTTGATGCCGGTCCAGCCGTTGTCGTTGTGGCTGGCGGTGACCATCGCCACGCCTTCCACGTCGAGCTCGAACTGGGCGAAATAGGCCATCGGCGACAGCGCCAGGCCGATGTCGTGCACCTCGGCGCCGCCGGCCAGCAGGCCCGCCATCAGCGCCTGCTTCACCGCCGCCGAGTAGGCGCGGTAGTCGTGGCCGACGACGAAGCGCTTGGTGACCCCGCGGCGCCCCGCCAGCGTCGCCAGCCCCATGCCGATGGCATTGAGGCCCATCAGGTTGATCTCCTGCGGGTAGAGCCAGCGGGCGTCGTACTCGCGAAAGCCGGTCGGCTTGACGAGCGGCAGGCGCTCGAAGTCGGCCGTGTTGGGCTTCAGGTCGGCGCGTGGCTTGCCAAGCATGTGTCGGTCCCCCTGCGGCATCGCTGCTGTGTGGCTTCGTAGGCCTATAAGAACGGCGAGGCCCACGCCCGGGTTCGCTCGCGCCGTCGCTCCGCGCCCCCGGCTCGCCGTGTCATTCCTCGAGCACCAGGACGCCGGCGCGCATGTCGACGCGGCTGAGGCGGCTCAGGAACGACATGCCGAGCAGCGTCACCGCCAGGCTGCCCGGCTCGCTCACCGCCGCCGGCACATTGCGTACGGTGACGTTGCCGAGGCTGACCCGGTCGAGCAGCACCGGCGCCACCCGCGCCACGCCGTTGGCGGTGCTGACGTGCTGGGTGTAGTCGCTGTCGCGAACATACACACCGGCGCGGCGGGCGTCATCGTAGGTGAGCGCCACGATCGAGGCGCCGGAGTCCACCAGCACGTCGACGGGCCGGCCGTTGATCTCGGCGCTGGCCTGGAAATGGCCGTGGGCACCGGCCTTGATCTCCACGGTGGGCCCGCTGCGTGCACGCGGGATGTGCGGTGCGCTAGCCCCGCGTGCCGCCACGGCCTCCTGCGGCGCAGGCAGCCCCAGGGGCTTGCGCGCAAGTGCCTTGATCTCGCTGAAATAGACGACGCTGATGGCTGCGGCGCCGGCCACCACGAGCCATCCCGCCGCCATGCCGACGGCCTGCCGTGTACCTGCCGACAACGCCATGCCGCGCCCACTCGTCTCACCGGATGCCGTCGGGGCGATGCCCTGCGCTGTGATGCGGAGCTCAGCTGCGCAACGTCAGCATATCGGTGGTGAATTCATATGAGCGCAGGCGGCTTAAGAAACTCATACCGAGCAGGTTCTCCTTGAGCGACCCGGGCCGGGCCACCAGGGCCTCGACATTGTCGAGGCTGATGGACCCCAGCGTGAGGTTGCGCAGGCGCACATGCGCGGCATAGGTGGTGCCGTTGGCAGTTTGCACCGGCACCGTGTAGCGCAGCTGGTCGACGTCGATGCCCAGTTTGCGGGCATCGGCCGGCTTCAGCACCACTGTCGAGGCACCGGTATCGATGAGCATGGTGAGCGAAACGCCGTTCACCTGGGTTCGGGCCATGAAATGCCCATCGGGCCGGCGGCGGATGCGCACCGAGCGCTCGCCCACGATCTGGGTGTCGCTGCGCAGGGCGCTACCCGGAGGCAGCAGCTCGCCGACGACGCGATGGCCAAGCCCCAGGATCTCCTCGCGGTAGCTGTAGCCCGCCACCAGCAGCAGGGCCACCAGGACCCAGGTGAGCAAGTCCCTGACCGCCTGGCTGGTACGCCCGCGGTAGCTCCCGGCAATGGAGGAGCCGAGAAAGATGAGGAGCGCCACGCTCGCTATGGCGATGGCGAAATCGGAGGGATCGAAGCCGGCAATGGAGCCCGCATCGGCGCGCAGGAGCAGCGCCAGACCGGCAATCACCAGAAGCGTCAGGGCAATCCAGGCACCCATGTCACCTCTCCGCCACCCTGGTCCGCGTCCGCCGCGCCGGCAGCTCGCGCATGATGCTTTCGCGCTCCGCGTCGGTCATGGACGCCCAGCGGGCAATCTCCGCCAGCGACCGGCTGCAGCCGGTGCAGAGTCCCGTGCCCGCGTCAATGACGCACACATTGGTGCATGGGGATCGGATTGGCCGTTGCATTCCCGCCGGGCGCAAATCGCCAAAGAAAGCGCCCTCGCAAATGTAGGAGACCGGCAGGGCGATGACAACGGAGGCGGATCCAGAACCTGTGACTTGGCGACAACTGCGGCAACAGGACGGCCGCCGGCCGCGTCAGGAAATGGCGGCGACGGGCCGGCGGTGGCGCTCCTGTCCCAGCGGTTGCAGGGGCGGCATGGTGCGCAGCACCCGGCTCTTGGGCAGGCATACCACGGCCTCGGTGCCCTTGCGCAGCTCCGAGCGCAGCTCGAACGTGCCGCCATGAAGGTTGACGAGGTTCTGAACGATGGGCAGCCCCAGTCCGGTGCCGCCCTCGGCGGTCTGGTGTGCCAGTGACCCCTGACCGAAGGCCTGCATGACGCGCGGGATCTCCTCCTTGGGAATGCCGGGCCCCGTGTCCTTGATAGTAAGGCTCTGGCCGCCCTCCGGCGTGGCGGCGACGCTGAGCGTGATGCGCCCGCCGCGGGGCGTGAATTTCAGCGCATTCGACATCAGGTTGAGGCAGATCTGGCGGATGGCGCGCTCGTCGGCCCAGATCTGCTCGAGCCCCTTGGCGAGGTCGAGCACGACCTGCAGGCCCTTGCTCTCGGCGCGCAGCGCCAGCAGGCGGCGGCAGTCCTCGACGATCTCGGCCAGGCGGATGGGTTCCTCGTGCAGCTCGTAGCGGCCGGCCTCGATGCGCGACAGATCGAGGATCTCGTTGATGAGCTGAAGGAGGTGGCGGCCGCTGTCGTGGATATTGCCGGCGTACTCGCGGTAGCTGTCGTTCTGCATCGGCCCCAGCATCTCGCACTTCATCACCTCGGAGAAGCCGAGGATGGCGTTGAGCGGGGTCCTGAGCTCGTGGCTCATGGTGGCGAGGAAGCGCGACTTGGCGACGTTGGCCGCCTCCGCCCGGCGCCGCGCCTCGTCGGAGATCGACTTCTCCTCCTCGATCTCGGCGATCAGCGCATCCTTCTCGGCGCGGAACTCGAGCATGGCGAGCGCCGTGTAGTTGAGGCCCTTGGCGAGGAAGATGAAATAGACGTGCAGGCCCACGGCCATGGCCGCCATGGCGAGGTAGAAGGGATGGCCCTGCATCAGGAGGCGGGCACACACCGCGAGCGTCATCGGGATGGTGCCGACATAGAGGATGGTCATCACCGCCGAGGCGAAGGTCATGCGGATCGCCAGCACGACGATGAGCGAGGCGAGGATGAACACGTGGCTGATGGCATCCGTGGTGCCGAGCCCCACCACCGCCATGCCGCCCCAGGCGATGCCGCTGGCCAGCTCCAGCCACACGAACATCTCGCGCCACTTGTCGACCCGCACCTCACCGCGCGGCAGGGCCAGGAACTTGCGGCAGGCCGCGATCATGAAGAACTTCATGGAAATGACGGTGGCGAGCCATGCCGAGGCCTGAATCACAGGCGCCCAGAACATGGAGGCGAGCGAGAAGATGACCGCCAGCAGCGGAATGGTCACGCGTGCCGACAGCTCGTTCTTCACGAACATGGTCAGCAGCTCGTACTCGAACTCGGGCTTGAGGTGCGTCCCCTGGGCCAGGCGCTGGCGCAGCTCGCGAATATGCTCCTGCACGGCCGCGCGCGGGTCCTTGGCGCGCGGGCGCGGCTGCGAGCCGGAGGTGTCTTGACCGTCTTGCATCGTGTCCCTGGCCGGGCCCGCGCGCCCTGCAGATCAAACTCTCCCCGCCCACACTCGGCGCGAATGCCCGGGACCCGGCAGTTTCGCGTCAAAATCCCTAAATACACGTTTATCAATGACCTGCAGCCGGCAGCTTAAGTGGGACGCGAGGTGCTGCCCGAACGGCCGCGCCCGCCGCGCAAGGCGCCTTGCACGGCCAACCGCGCTCCTTTACCACTGTTCAGATTGACGAGCCGAGGAGACACCGATGAAGATTCTGGAGACCAGGACTGCGCCAAATCCACGGCGTGTCCGGATATTCCTTGCCGAGAAGGGGATCACGGTGCCCTACGAGGAGCTGGACATCCTCAAGGGCCTCAAGACGCCCGAGTTCACCAAGCTAAATCCCTTCCAGCGCGTGCCGGTGCTCGTGCTCGACGACGGGACGCCCATCTCCGAGACCATGGCCATCTGCCGCTACTTCGAGGAGACGCAGCCGGAGCCGGCGTTGTTCGGCAAGGGTGCCAAGGACAAGGCCATCGTCGAGATGTGGAACCGGCGCATGGAGCTGGGGCTGCTGGGTTGCATCGCCCAGGCGTTCCGCCATCTGCATCCGGCCGCGGCCCAGCTCGAGGTGCCGCAGGTGCCCGCCTGGGGCGAGGCCAACAAGCCGAAGGCCCAGGAGATCATGCAGCTCCTCGACCGTGAGCTGGCCGGCCGCCGCTACGTCGCGGGCGACACCTACACGGTGGCCGACATCACGGCGCTGGTGGCGATGGATTTCGCCAGAGCGGCGAGGGTGCAGCGGCCGGAAGGGCTCGCCAACCTGGCGCGGTGGCATGAGGAGGTGTCGGCGCGTCCCAGCGCCAAGGCTTGAGCGTGGCCGAGGGTAGGCTTCCGGCGTAGGCTGTTCCCCAGGTAACAGACAAGTCGGGCCCGCCCTGTCCACGCCATTGGGGGCAGTGCCCACAAGCACAAGAAGACGTCCCATGAAACTCACGGTCGTAGGTTGCGGCGATGCGTTCGGCTCGGGCGGGCGCCTGCAGACCTGCTACCATGTCGAGACCAGCCGCACCCGCTTCCTGATCGATTGCGGGGCCAGCACGCTGATCGGCTTCAGCAAGTTCCGGCTCGACCCGAACGCGGTGGAGACCATCTTCATCTCGCACCTGCACGGTGACCACTTCGCAGGCCTGGTGTGGTGGCTGCTGCACGCCCAGCACGTCTCCAAGCGTACCACCCCGCTCACCGTGGTGGGTCCCGTGGGCGTGCGCGCTCGCTTCGAGGCGGCCGCCGAAACGCTGTTCCCAGGCTCGCCCGCCATCCAGCGCCGCTACGAGCTGAGTTTCGCCGAGCTGACGCGTGAGGTCGCACTCGACGTCGGCGGCGTGCGCGTCACGCCGTTCGAGGTGAAGCATCCCTCCGGCGCGCCGCCCTACGCGCTGCGCTTCGAGGTCGACGGCAAGGTGCTGAGCTTCACGGGCGATACGGAGTGGACAGACAGCCTCGTGGCGGCAGGTCGGGCTGCCGATCTCTACATCATGGAATGCTACCAGTTCGACGGCGAGCCGCGTTTTCACATGAGCTGGCGGACTATCGCCCCCCAGCTCGACCGCATCGGACCCAAGCGGGTGCTCATCACCCACATGGCCGAGCCGATGCTGGCGCGCCGGGCCGAGGTCAACGACCCGCGCGTGGTGCTGGCCGAGGACGGGCTGGTGCTGGAGGTGTAGCCGGTGGCCGTGCCGGCGGAGCGGGCGGCGGCGGGCGACCTCGCATCCCTGGTCGCCGAGATCGGCGCCTGCCGCATCTGCCGCGATGCCCCGCGTGGCCAGCCGCTGCCGCACGAGCCGCGTCCGGTGCTGCGGCCGAGCGCCGCCGCGCGCATCTGCATTGCCAGCCAGGCGCCGGGCGTGCGTGTGCACGCCTCGGGCATGCCCTTCACCGATCCGTCGGGCGACCGGCTGCGCGCCTGGCTGCAATTGCGCCCGGAAGAGTTCTACGACCAGGCCCGCATCGCCATCGTGCCCATGGGCTTCTGCTTTCCGGGCCACGATGCCGCTGGCGGCGACCTGCCGCCGCGGCGGGAGTGCGCGACCACGTGGCACGAGCGGCTGTTCGCGGCCATGCCGCAGCTGGAGCTGATCCTGGCCGTCGGCAGCTACGCGCAGCGCTGGCACCTGGGGCAGGCCGGCCCCGGCGGCATGACCGGCGCGGTCAAGGCGTGGCGTGAGCTCATGGACGCGCCCGCACGCCCCAGGCGCGTGGCCCTGCCGCACCCCTCCTGGCGCAACAACGCCTGGCTCGCGGCCAACCCCTGGTTCGAGCGCGAGCTGCTGCCGCGGCTGCGGCGCGAGATTCGCAAGCTGCTCTGAGCGGAGCGCGACTCCCGCGTGCCGGCTCCGTCGCCTCAAGCCTTGCGCGGCTCCGGATCGCCGGCGCTCACGCGATACTTCAGGCTCGCCTCGGCCTTGGCCTCCGCGAACGTCGCCACGCGCGCGTCGGGTGCCACACGCATCATGGCGACATCGAAGCTCTCCTTGCTGACGTCGCACACGACATAGCCGTTGCTGCGGCAGTCGAGATCGACGATCGCCCGCTCGTTGCCGCTGCCGGCCTGGCGCAACGGCTCGAGGTTGCGCACGAACGAGGAGAGCGCCGTGCACACGAACTCCGGTGCCACCGCCGGCGACTGCGGGTCCTTCCAGTTCTGGAGCACGCGGTTGACGAAGTGGGCGTGGATATCGCCGCCGAGCACGACCGGATTCTTGGCCCGGTGGCGCGCGAGCAGATCGACGATGCGCTGGCGGGCGACCATGTAGCCTCCCCAGCTGTCGGTCCACACGTGCGGCTCGGCCTGGATGGCGGGGAACTGGCAGTCGGCCCGCGAATCGATGTGCGTCAGCATCACGCCCTGGGCCAGCACGTTCCAGACCGCACGCGAGGCGTCCAGGCGCCGGGCGAGCCAGCCCTCCTGCTCGCGGCCCAGCATCTCGCGGCTGCGGCCCTGCGCGTCCTCCGGCTGCTCGATCTCCTTGCAGGCCGAGAGCGGTAGCGTTCGGCCGCCGCCGCGGATGCGCGTCGTGCAGGCCTGATCGGAGCGATACTGGCGCTCGTCCAGCATGTAGAGGCGCATCAACCCGCCGAAGTCGAAGTCGCGGTAGAGGCGGCGGCGCCGATTGCGCACGGGCAGCGTGGAGAGGCGGATGGGCAGGTTCTCGAAATAGGCGCGGTAAGCGCGGATGCGGCGCTCGGCGAAGTCGTGCTCCTCGCGCCTCTCGGCGAAGTCGGAGGCGTAGTCGTTGTCGACCTCGTGATCGTCCCAGGTGACGATGAACGGGCAGTGGCGGTGCGCATACTGCAGGTGCGGATCGAGCTTGTACTCGGCATAGCGGCGCCGGTACTGCGACAGCTCTCTCAGCTTGCCGACGCGGTCGTATTTGAGCCAGCGCACGCGCCTGGGCTCGCCGCTCAGCGTCTCGCAGCCCGCACGCGGAGGCCGGCCGGGAAAGTCGCGCCGATAGTACTGGTCGTAGGTCTGCTCGTAGATGTAATCGCCGAGGTGGACAATGAACTGGGGCTCCTCCCGCGCCATCAGCTCATAGGCGTAGTGGAAGGCGTTCTCGTACTCGGCGCAGCTGCAGAAGGCGAAGCGCAGGGTCCCCATGTAGCCGGGCGGCGGCGCGGTGCGCGTGATCCCCTCCGCGCCGTCGTCGCCCAGCGTGAAGCGATAGGCATAGGCGCGCCCCGGGCGCAGGCCATCGACCTCGACGTGGACGGCATAGCCGTTGCGGGCGGCGGCGATGGCGGTGCCTTGCCGGACCACCGGCTTGCCCGGCGTCTCGAGATCGCGCACCTCCCAGCCGAGCCGATAGGCCTCCTCCGACAGGCCCCAGCGCGCGCCGTCTTCGAGATCGACGGCAAGCCGCGTCCACAGGACCACGCCGTCAGGCGTCGGATCGCCCGAGGCCACGCCAAGCCTGAAGGCATCCTTGGGCGCCAGCGACGGCGCCGCCACGGCACCGGTGAACGGTGCCGCCAGGCCTGCTGCCGCCGCCGCCAGCGCATCGCGCATCACCTCGCGCCGCGAACGCGCCCCCCTGCCCCGAGCCTGCCTTGCCCCCACGCTTCCCTCCTGATCCATCAGGCCGCCACCACATCCCTACGCGATCTCCGCGACAGCGAGATGCCACACATGCCACGACAGGCGCCGCAGCCGCAAATGCAAGCCCTAGTGGGTCGGGACGGTGGGTTGCGGCACGACGAAGCGGGCACTCGAAAGAGGCATGCAATGCGCCGGGAAAATTGCGTCATCGTCGAGCGCAATGCGGAGGGCCTGTTCGTGGCCTCTGTGCCGGTCCTGCCAGGCTGCACACGCAGGCTGCGTCCCGGGACGAGCCGACGTCGCGCATCAAGGAGGCGATCGCGCTTCACCTCAAGGAGAAGGGCGAGAACGCCGAGCCCATGAGCGCATCCTCTCCCTCTCCCCGCTGACGAGCAGGGCGAGGGAACCGAGCCGGCGCTAGTTCAGCCTCAGCTCCGTGATGTGACGCGGGTCGGGCTTGAGCTCGCCCCTCTCCACGCGCTTGACGATGTCGGTGAGCGCGGCGTTGGCCCGGCAGGCAAGCCCCACCTTCTCGCCCTCGCGCACCACGTAGCCGTTGAGGAACTCGATCTCCGTGCGCCGGCCCTTCATCATGTCCTGGCCCATCGAGGGCCGCTGCGATGCGGACGTGCGTTGGGCATCCTTGAAGCGCTGCTCATCGCAGATCTTGGCCGCTGCCGCGTCGCCCTCGCCGGCCCGGGCGATGGTCTCGGGCTCGATGTGCAGGATTTCCTCGAGCGCATAGCCGTGCGCCTGGCCGACGCGGATCGCCTCGCTGCCGAGCCGCATCTGGAAGCGGCGCAGCGGCTCCGTCTCGAGGATCTGCCGCCCGGTGAGCCCGGTGCAGGCCGACATGCCGTTGGCCATGACGTTGGCCACGAGCTTGGACCAGCGCTCGCCCCACAGGTTGTCCGTCACCTTGGCGCTGTCGGCGAGACCGACCAGGCGGGCCACCTCCTTGGCGCGCGGCGTGAGGCGGCCGTGCACCTCGCCGGCGCGGAACACGGTGTGGGCGGCGCCGTGCTTGCCGGCACCGCGGTGGATGAGGCCGGGCTCGGGCAGGTTGACGGTGATGGAGCTCGCTATGCAGCCGAGCGTCCGGCCCCAGCCGACGACGCCGGCGACCGTCGCCTCGTTCATGCAGTTCTGCAGCGATACCACGAAGCCGTCGGGCGCCAGGTACTGGCTGATCATCATGGTGGCCCAGGCCGTGTCGTAGGACTTCACGCACACGAACGCGATGTCGATGGGCTTTTCCTTGGCGAGCTGCTGAACGTCGGTGATGTGCAGCGCTCTGACGGACACGGTGAACTCGGGCACGTTCATGGCATGCGTGACGCGCAGCCCGTGCTTCCTCATGTGCTCGACGTGCTCAGGCCAGGCATCGATGAACGTCACGTCCTCGCCGGCCTGCGCCATGTGCGAGCCGACATAGCCGCCGACCGCGCCCGCGCCGACGATTGC
>DASRDL010000034.1:0-7622 GCA_035652635.1 Hyphomicrobiaceae bacterium
CGCATCGGCAACGTGCTGGGCTACCTGCTCGTCGGCGTGCTGATCGGCCCGTTCGGGCTGGGGTTCGTCTACTCGGTCTACGAGGTGAGCTCGGTCCTGAATTTTGCCGAGTTCGGAGTGGTGCTGCTGCTGTTCCTCATCGGCCTCGAGCTGCGTCCCAAGCGCCTGTGGGCCATGCGGTCAGGCATCTTCGGCCTCGGCGGCGCCCAGGTCGCCTGCACCGCTCTCGCGCTGGCTGCAATCGGCATGGGCGTGGGGCTCGCCTGGCAGGCAGCGCTGTTCGCCGGTCTGGCGCTGTCGCTGTCCTCGACGGCCTTCGCCCTGCAGCTGCTGGAGGAGAAGGGAGAGCTGGCGCTGCGCCACGGGCGCATGGCCTTCGCCGTGCTGCTGTTCCAGGACCTGGCCGCCATCCCGCTCATCGCTCTGACCCCGCTGTTCGCCGTCTCGGCGCTGGGCGGACGGCCGCAGATGGAATGGCGTGCCGCGATCGAGGCGCTGGGCGTCATTCTGGTGGTCGTGGTCGCCGGCCGCTATCTGCTCGACGGCGTCATCCGCATCATCGCCCGCACCCGCGTCAAGGAGGCAATGACGGCCTTGGCGCTGCTCACCGTGGTAGGCGTGACCCTGGCCATGGAGACGGCGGGGCTCTCGGCCTCGCTCGGCGCCTTCATTGCCGGCGTGCTGCTCGCCGATTCCGACTACCGCCACGAGATCGAGGCCGACATCGCCCCGTTCGAGGGACTGCTGCTCGGCCTCTTCTTCACCGCCATCGGCATGTCCCTGAACCTGGCCCTGGTGGTGGAGCGGCCGCACCTGGTGCTCGCCATCGTCGCCGGCCTGCTCGCCGTCAAGGCCGCCATTCTCTACCTTCTCGCCCGCCGCGCCGGGCTCGAGCGGGGCCCGTCGCGGCGGCTGGCGCTCGCCATCGCCCAGGGCGGCGAGTTCGCCTTCGTGCTGTTCGGGGCGGGGCTCGCGGTCGGCGTGCTGGAGCGCGCGACCGCGGACCTGCTCTCCGTCGCCGTGACGCTGTCGATGGCCGCCACCCCGCTGCTGCTCGTTGTCGACGAGATGCTGGCGCCCAGGGCGGTGGTGGCGCGCGCCTTCGATGCGCTGCCCGACAACGACGGCCACGTGGTGATCGCCGGCTTCGGCCGCGTCGGCCAGATCGTGGCGCGCATCCTGCTCGCCAAGCGCATCCCCTTCACCGCGCTCGATTCCGATCCCCAGCACGTCGACACCGTGCGCCGCTACGGCGCCCGCGCCTTCTACGGCGACGCCAGCCGGCCCGAGATCCTCGATGCCGCGCAGACGGCCAAGGCCCGCGCCTTCGTGCTGGCGATCGACAACGTCGAGGCCTCGCTCAGGACCGCGCGGATGGTCAGACAGCGCTATCCGCACGTGCCGATCTACGCCCGCTCGCGGCACCGCCGGCACACCCACCAGCTCATGGACCTCGGCATCAAGGTCATCCGCCGCGAGACGTTCCTCTCCTCGCTCGATCTGACGCGCGAGCTCCTGCGCGGCCTGGGCCTGTCCGAGCGCGACGTGCGCTTTGCCGTCGACACCTTCATGGCCGCCGACCGCCGCCGGCTCTACGAGGACTACAAGCACTACACCGACCAGGAGAAGATGCAGGAGCTCGCCAAGAGCCACACCCAGGAGCTGGAGGAGCTGTTCGCCCAGGACGCGGCCGAGCAGGCGAAGAAGGCGCAGGGCGCATGAGCCGAAGGCGCGATATCGGCGCAATGCGGCTTCGCCTCTTGTGCCCTGCGGCGTCTGCGTCCTACGCCATCAGCCGCCGCATCGCCGCAACCAGCCGGTCCACGTCCTCCTCGTCGTTGTAGACGTGGGGCGAGATGCGCATGCGGCCGAGACGGCGCGCAACGTACACCTTGTCGGCCGCCAGCCGCTCGATCAACCGCTCCGGCATCCCGCCGGGGAAGGCGGGGCACAGGACGTGGGGCGCGCGCACGCGCCCCGCCGGGATCGCCACGGCAAGGCCGGAAAGGCCCTCGGCCAGGCGCGAGGTCAGCATCGCCAGCCGCGCGGTGATGGCGGCCGGGCCCCATGCTGCCACCATCTCCATGCCGACCGCGGCCATCTCCAGGGAGATGAAGTGGTCGCGCTCGCCCATGTCGAAGCGGCGCGCGTCGGGGAGATAGCGCGTGTCGGCGAAATAGGTGTCCTGCTCGGCGCGCACGGCGCGGCGGCCGTGGCTCGTCTGCTCGAGGGGGACGCCGCCCTGGTGTCGCCGGGCGACGTAGAGGAAGGCGCGCCCGTAGGGCCCGACCAGCCACTTGTAGGTGGGGAACACCACGAAGTCGGGATCGAGCGTGGTCACGTCCATGGCGAGCACGCCGGCGCTGTGCGTGGCATCGACGAGGAGCGCCGCGCCCTGCTTGCGCAGCTCCCGCGCCACCGCCTCGAGATGGATGAGGCCGCCGTCCGACCAATGCACGGAGGAGATGGAGGCGACCGCCACGGGCGGCGCTCCCGCCCGCCCGATGGCCTCGAGCAACGCGGCGGTCCAGTCGCTGTCGCCCGGGCGGGGCACCACCTCCACGGCGAAGCCGCCGGCCTCGGCCCGGCCCATCCACTCCAGCACCGGCGAGGAGTGGTCGTCCTCGATGACCAGCACCCGCGATCCCCTGGCGACGGAAAGCGACTTGGCCGCCGTGGCCACGCCGTAGGCCACGGACGGGATGAGCGCCACGTCGCCGGGCTGCGCATTGACGAGACGCGCCGCCGCCGCGCGCGCACGCTCGTGCTGGCCGGCGGCAAAGGCGGCATCGATCAGCCAGGGTCGGCCCTTGCGGGCCACGCCCGCGCGTCCCGCCTCCTGCACCGCGAGAGGCAGCGGGCTCCACGCGGCGGCGTTGAGGTAGGCGACCTCGCGCGGAATGTCGAACAGCGCGCGTTGCGACGGCAGCATCGTTGGCTCCCTCTCCCCGCTGGCCACCGGACCCAGCCTCCACACTACTAATCGGCGGCGAGGCCGAGGGCCAGCGGGGAGAGGGGAACCGTCACTCGTCGAGCCACACGTCGACCAGGTTCTGCCCCGTGAAGTGGCTGGGCGTGACGTACCAGCCCTTGACCTTCTTGTGGTTGACGACGATGCGCTGATACCACAGCAGCGGGATGTTGTAGGCCTGGGTCAAGGCATAGCGCTCCATCTCGTTGACGAGCTTCAGGCGCTCCTTGGGGTCGACGATCTGCGACTGGCGCACGAACATCTCGTCGAGCTTGGTGTCGCCGTGGCGCGAGTAGGCGATGCCGGAGGTGTGCTTGCTCAAGAGCGTGTTGAACTGGGCGGTGGGGTCGTCGGCGAAATCGGAGATGTTCTGCACCACGACGTCGAACTCGCCGCCCTCCATGGCCGCATACCACAGCTTGGTCTCGACCGGGGCGTGCTCGGCCTGCACGCCGATGCGCCGCCACTGGTCGACCGCATAGATGCCGGCCGGGATGAACGGCTGGTCGATGGTGCGGTTGACGAGCTTGAGCTTCAGGTTGGGATGGCCGGCCTCGGCCAGCAGGCGCCGCGCCTCCGCGCGCGCCTTCTCGATGTCGCGGCCGAAGCCCGGCAGCTTCTCCAGCTCGCTCACCGGCAGGCCCCACGGCGCGCCGGGCCGGAACACGCCGCCCACGCCCTTGATGAGCGAGATCTTGCCGAGCGACTCCGACCCGCCCCAGCGGTCGATCGCCATGGTGAGGGCCTGGCGCACGCGGATGTCGTCGAACGGCTTCCGCTCGACGTTGAAGGTGAGAAGGATGTTGGTGGTCCACGGTCCTTCCTGCACCGTCACCTGGTCCTTCATCACCGAGACGAGCTGGTCGCGCTCCTGCGGGGTGCGGCCGCGGAACTCGGCGTCGTACTGGCCGCCGCGCAGGCCGTTGACCACGGTGTTGCTGCGCACGAAGTAGGCCTTGTAGCCGTCCAGATACGGCCGGTCCTTGCGGAAGTACTGATCGAAGCGCACGGCGCGCCAGTGCGAGCCCTTGACGTACTCCACGAACTTGAAGGCGCCGGTGCCCATCACCTCGGTCTCGGGATAGCGCGGGTTCTCCTTGAGCTTCTTGGCGCTGTAGACGCAGTTGAAGGGCGAGGCGAAGTGCAGCTCCATCGACATGTTCACCTGGCCCAGCTTGAAGACCACGGTGTAGGGGTCGGGCGTCTCGATCGACTTGATGTCCTGATGCTGGGCCTTGCGCGCCGAGATCACACCGGGCGGCGGATTGATGATGCGCTCGTAGGTGGCCTTGATGTCCTCGGACGTGAAGTCGGAGCCGTCGTGGAACTTGACGCCTTTGCGCAGCTTGAAAGTGTAGGTGAGGCCGTCCTTCGACACCTCCCAGGACTCCGCCAGGTCGCCCTCGATCTTCAGGTTCTCGTGCGAGCCGGTGAAGGCGAGCAGGGTGGAGTATTGCGGCGCCACCGGGTGCACCATGGCGAAGGTGGTGGTGGCGTGGCAGTCGGTGGTCGGCGGCTCGGCCACCACCGCGAAGTTGAGCGTGCCGCCGCGCTTGGGGCTATCCGCAGCCCCGCTCGGGCCGCTCATCGTCAGCAGGCAGACGCCAGCCAGAACTCCGGCCGTTACGGCAAGTCTCATCGCTCGTTTCCTCCAGAATTGGCTCGCTGACACCGGCTTCTCGCGGGTGTGGCCGGATTTGCCTCGGGCTCGATTGGTAGCGGACCCGGCGACGCGGCGGCAAGCGCGGCCAGCCCGCAGAAGGGGCCGGGCAGCGTTGCACCTTTGTGGGAGCCGTGCTCGTCTTCACCATAGCGCGTTTCCTGCTAGCTTCCTGGGCAGCCAGCGCCCACTCCGGAGAGCCGATGACCCCCTTCCGACACGACACCGCCTGCCCGCTCGACGGCATAACCGTGCTCGACCTCTCCCGCCTCGTCGCCGGCAACATGCTCTCTCTGCAGCTCGCCGACTTCGGCGCCGAGGTGATCAAGGTGGAGGACCCCGACAAGGGCGACCCCTTGCGCGCCTGGCGGGTCGAGGGGCGGTCGCTGTTCTGGAAGGCCTACGCCCGCAACAAGAAGAGCCTCACGCTCGATCTGCGCCAGGCGCGCGCCAAGGAGCTGCTGCTGGGCCTCGTCGAGCGCGCCCACGTGCTGATCGAGAACTACCGCCCCGGCACGCTCGAGCGCATGGGGCTCGCGCCCGCCACGTTCCACGCCCGCAACCCCGGCCTCGTCATCGTGCGCGTGTCGGGCTGGGGCCAGACCGGGCCTTACGCGCAGAAGCCGGGATTCGGCACCCTGGTGGAAGGCATGTCGGGCTATGCCGCCAAGACCGGCTTTCCCGACCGCGCGCCGGTGCTGCCGCCGACCGCGCTCGCCGACATGGTGGCGGGCCTCTACGGCGCCTACGCCGCCATGGTGGCCCTGCGCGAGGTGGAGGCCAAGGGCGGCAAGGGCCAGGTGATCGACCTCTCCCTGCTCGAGCCGATCCACTCCGTGATCGGTGCCGACGCCGCCACCTACCGCGCGGCCGGCATCGTGCCCAAGCGCCAGGGCAGCCGCTCCAACATCACGAGCCCGCGCAACGTCTACAAAACCCGCGACGGGCGCTGGATCTCGATCTCCGCCTCCATGCAGTCGATGGCCGAGCGCCTCTATGCCGCGGTCGGCGTGCCGGACATGATCAAGGACCCGCGCTTTGCCGACAACAGCGCCAGGCTCGCCCACGCGGATGAGGCGGAGCGGCCGGTGGCCGAGTTCATCGCCGCCCACGACTGCGCCGAGTGCCTCGCCATCTTCGAGAAGGCCGAGGTGACCGCGGCGCCGATCTACGACATCGACCAGTTCGTCGAGGACCCGCACGTCAAGGAGCGGCAGATCGTCGTCGACGTGCCGGACGAGGAGCTGGGCAGCGTGACCATCCACAACGTCATCCCGCGCCTCTCCGCCACCCCCGGCGCCCTGCGCCGGCCCGCGCCCAAGCTCGGCGAGCACACCGCCGAGATCCTCTCCCGCCTCGGCGTCTCCGCCGCCGAGCTTGCCGCTCTCCGCTCCGAAAGGATCGTCTGATGTCTCACGAGCGAGAAGACCTGCCCGCCTGGCGCTCCCTGCTGTTCGTGCCGGTGATCCGCGACAAGTTCGTCGCCTCGGCCCACACGCGCGGCGCCGACGGCATCATCCTCGACCTCGAGGACAGCGTGCCGGAGAGCGAAAAGGACCGCGCCCGCACCCTGGTGGCGGCGGCCGCCAGGCAAGTCGGGCGCGGCGGCGCCGACGTGCTGGTGCGCATCAACCGCCCCTGGCATCAGGCCTTCCGCGACATCGAGGCGGTGGTGAGCCCCGACATCGCCGCGCTGATGTGCCCCAAGGTGGAAAGCCCGGAGCACCTGCAGGTCATCGCCGAGCTGCTCGACACCCTCGAGGCCCAGCGCGGCCTGAAGCGGGGCCACACGCAGCTCGTTGCCCTGGTCGAGACGGCGGACGCCTACTTCCGCGTGCGCGAGATCGCCAGGGCCACGCCGCGGCTCGTCGCCATCTCGCTCGGTGCCGAGGACTTCGCCCTCTCGGTCGGCATGCAGCCGGTGGGCGAGACGCTGGAGGGCCCCAAGCAGACCGTCATCATCGCCGCCCGCGCCGCCGGCATCCTGCCGCTCGGCTTCATCGGCACGGTGGCCGACTTCGGCGACCTCGAGGCGTTCCGCGCGGTGGTGCGCCGCTCGCGCACCTTCGGCTTCGCGGCGGCGACCGTCATCCACCCGAGCCAGATCGCCATCCTCAACGAGGAGTACGGCGTCTCGCCCGCGGCGCTCGACCGGGCACGGCGCATGATCGCGGCTTACGAGGAGGTGATGGCCAAGGGCGTCGGCGCCGTTACCTTCGAGGGCAAGATGATCGACGTGCCGGTGGTGGAACGCGAGAAGGCCCTGATCCGCCGCGCCGAGCGCTTCGCCGCCCGCGGGCGCGTCTAGCCCACGGGCGTGCGAGCAGACCTCGAGGCCGCCGGCCGGGCGGTCAGCCGTAGACCTTGCGCACCTCGCCTTCGGCCCATTTCACCGCGTCCTCGGCGGGCATGCCCTGGACGGCCTTGGCGTACATGTCGACGATGACGTACTTGGAGAGCACCTCCGCTGCCTTCGGCCCGGCGGGGCCGGCATAGCCGTAGACGCGGCCGAGGCGGGGCGCGACGCGGTAGGGGGCCATCACCGGGTCCTCTTGCCACATCTTGTGGTTCTCCCACTGCTTGGTGGGACCGGTGGCAAACCCCTTCTGCACGTTGAACCACTTGTCGTAGACGGCGGGCGAGTGGAACCATTTCAGGAACTCCATCGCCTGCTTCTGGTTCTTGGAGTAGCCCATCACCATCATGCACTGGAAGGGATGCACGCCGAACTGCCCGGCCGGCCCCTTCGGCAGGGGCGCGTGCAGGATGTCGGTCTTCATCGGCGCGCCCTTGTCGGTCTTGTACTGGTCGGGCTTGCGCAGGGACTCGATGTAGATGGAGGCGCCGTTCAGCGTGGCGCTGATGGTGCCCGACAGGAAGGCCCGGTTGTTGTTGGAGTCGTCCCAGGCGAGGCCGCCCTCGTCGTGTGCCTCCTTCCAGAAGGCGGTCATGAACTTCACCGATTCGACCGTCTCCTTGGTGTTGAGCTTG
>DASRDL010000035.1:0-6958 GCA_035652635.1 Hyphomicrobiaceae bacterium
CCGGTCATGACGGCCTTCACCCCCGGCAGGGCTTCGGCCTTGCTCGTGTCGATCGAGCGGATGCGGGCGTGGGGATGCGGGCTGCGCAGGATCTTGCCCCACAGCATGCCGGGCATGGTGAAGTCGGCGCCGAAGCTGGCGCGGCCCGTCACTTTGTCCTGGCCATCCGGCCTGATGGTCCGCTTGCCGATCCACTTGTTGCTGGGCGTTTGATCATTCATCGCTGCTCATCCCGTTGCAATCTTCCCGCCGCAAGGCGACGACCTTTCGGACAGGCGAAAGCCGATCCGCCGATGGCGCAAGGCGCGCGCTATCCTACAAGGAAGCGCCCCGCCGACAACTGCCAAACGCGCCAAGCGGCTATGCCGGCAGCACGGCAACGGCGCCGTGGGGCCCGGGTGGCCAGGGCTGGGCGGGATCAGGCGGCCAGCGCCTCGGCGTCCTCGGCCATGTGCTGGACGACGCGCAGCTCGCCGGCCAGCGTCTCGACGATGGCGGTGCAGCTCTCCACCCAGTCGCCGCAGTTGAGGTAGTGCGCCCCGCCGATCATGCGGTCCGAGGCGTGATGGATGTGGCCGCAGATGATGCCGTCGACGCCGCGGCGACCGGCCTCCGTCGCCACCGCCTCCTCGAACGCACCGATGAAGGCCACCGCCGATTTGACCCGGTATTTCAGGTAGGCCGAGAACGACCAGTAGCCGAGGCCGAGGTGGCGGCGCACCCAGTTGAGCGGGTTGTTGAGCCAGAGCGCCAGCTCGTAGCCGCGGTCGCCCAGGAAGGCCAACCACTTGGCGGACCGTACCACGAGGTCGAACTCGTCGCCGTGCATGACGAGGTAGCGCCGTCGCCGTGCCGTCAGGTGCACCGCGTCCCGCCGGATCTCGATGCCGCCGAAGTGCAGGCCGACGTAGTCGCGCAGGCCCTCGTCGTGGTTGCCGGGGATGTAGACGAGGCGTGTGCCCTTGCGCACGCGGCGCATGAGCTTCTGCAGCACGTCGTTGTGGGACTGGGCCCAGATGGGGCCGCGGCGCACCTTCCAGAAGTCGATGATGTCACCGACGAGGTAGATGGTCTCGGCCTCGTACTGCTTGAGGAAGGCCAGCAGCCGCTCGGCCTGCGCGGTGCGCGTTCCCAGGTGCACGTCCGAGATGAACAGCGTGCGCACGCGGGTGCGGTACTTCGAGCGGACAGTGGGGTCTTCGAGGGCAGCGGTCATGGCCGGCAAGGAAGCGGATTCTGATCACAGGCGTATGACACCAAGACACCGCGGGCGATGGGCGCCACGGATCGGCCCGCCCGCCGCTGCCAATGCCGCCCGGGGCCGCAACTGGACCCTAACGGATTTGGCCCTGTCCACCGGATGCCTGCCGGGTGCCGTGCCTGCGGCGGGGCACGGCCCAGGATTCACCGCAATTTTGCCGCACACGTGCTGAAGCACATGTGCGAGGCGGCTTCTGCCGGCCCTTGGCGAGGCGGCACCGCCGTCCAGCTTTTTCGGTTCGCGCGATGTACCACCCATGAAGCAGCAGTGTGGCGGGGACCGGCCGCGCTGCATTTGGGCGACGATGCTCGCCCTTGTCGCCTGTTGGCTGGCCCTCATCGCCACCATCGCTGATGAGTGCCAGCCCTGCGACCAGGGCCAGGCGTCCGTCGTCTCCGTGGAGTTGCCGGATGACTGTGCTCGGGACGCGGGCGGCGGTGGCGCCAACCTGATCCACTTCCCTGCCGAGTTCGTGGTCGCGACTGCATGCGGCGGCGCTCGCCGCGTTGCTCTCGACGACCGCTCGACGTTCTCCCGCGTCCCGCGCGGCGTAGCACTGCCTCGGGCTCCACCCCGCGCCTGAAGGGCCCTTTCGGCGCCGCCGCTGCGCGATTTCGCGCGACGTCGGCCCGCTCGATCTGCGCCAGACCCGTCGACTGCTCGAAGGCTGCGGTGCTGCACGCATCGGGCGCCGCTGGTCGATCGGTCGGCCGCAGGATCAGCCGACACCCGATGTGCACACCGCACCTTTTGCGGGGAAAGACACTGCCATGCATACCATCACGGAAGCGCTCTGCGCGAGCATCGTGAACAGCTTCGATCGTGCGCGTCTCGCCGAGACGCCGTTCCCACACTGGCTGCTCGAGGATTGCCTGCCACCAGAGGTCGTGACGATGATCTTGGCTCTGCCGTTCGAGGCGCCGGACCTGAACGGGGTTTCGGGAAAGCGCGAACTGCACAACGCCACCCGCATCTACTTCGACGCGGCCAATCGCAGCACCTTTCCGGTCTGCGCGGCATTGTGCGGGGCATTCCAGGACGGGCAGGTCTGCGAACGCCTGGCGCGACGGTTCGGGGCAAAGCTGTCCGGCACCTATCTGCGCATCGAATATGCGCAGGATACCGACGGCTTCTGGCTCGAGCCGCACACCGACATCGGCGTCAAGGTCTTCACGATGCTGCTCTACCTTTCCCGGGACAAGCAGCACGCGACGCTCGGCACCGACCTCTACGACGCCGACAAGGTGCACGTGGGATGCGTGCCCTTCGCCAGCAACGCCGGCATGGTGTTCATCCCATCCGGCGTCAGCTATCACGGCTTCGAGCGGCGCAAGATCGTCGGCGTGTCATCATCAACTATGTGACAGGCGAGTGGCGGGCACGCGAGCAGCTGGCCTTTACATGAGGCGGCGGCAGAGCAGCGTTGCGGTTCGTGTCAGGGCCGCGTGTCGCGAACGGCGGCTGGTTCCCCGGTCGCGAAATCACGGCTTCTTCCAGTCCTTGTGGTCGCGCGTCACGGCGGCGACGGCGCGCCGGGCGCTGGCGCGCAGCCAGTTGCCGTCGCGGGCCTCGAGGTCACGAACGATGGCCTCGCGGGCGCCGGCCGTGCCGAGATGCAGGTTGGCGAGATCGAGCCCCATGGCGTGGAGGAGCTCGGGCACGAGCAGATCGCAGCCGTCGGCGTCCTTGATCTCGAGCTTGCGGTTGTTGGGCGAGAGCCGGCGCACGAGCAGTCGGCCGTGCAGCCGGTACCAGGGATCGTTGGCGCGGAAGCGCCCGTTTGCGATCTCCTGGCAGCGCGATCCCCGTGCGCTGCCGTGGCCGGCATAGGTCCACGCCGAGGGCACCATCGCCTTGACCTCGCGCACGGCCGGCGCGCCCTGCCACTCGGCGACGCCGATCCAGCGCGGGCGGCCCAGGCTGCCGGCGCCGGCCGTGCGGCGGGCGGTGCGCAGGTGCAGGTAGGGGTGGGGCATGGCACCGGCCAGCACCTCGACGTAGGGGGCGGGGGCCGGCATGTACTTGGCCTTGTCGATGCGGCGCCAGAACTTGGCGCGCGCCTTGTTCCCGACCGCCACCCGCTTGCGCAGCCAGGCCCAGTCGCGGTCGAGGACGATCGGCCGCGGCGCCCGCAGACCGTGGCGGTAGCCGTCGAGCACGGCCGATGCAATCTCGCCGGCGGTCGGGTTGCCTTCGGGCGCGGACAGCAGCGCGCTGGCGACGAGGCGGACGAGATCGAGCGCGTAGGGCATCTCGGCAGCCTCGTCGAAGTCGTTGACGCCCCACACGAGACGGCCCTCCACGTCGCGCCAGGTGCCGAAGTTCTCCAGATGCATGTCGCCGACGGCCAAAACCGACGGGGCTTGTGCCAGCTCCGGGCAGATCTCGAAGATGGTCTCCGCCCAGCGCCAGTAGGTGGCGCGCAGGAAGGCAAAAGGGCTCTCGCTCATCAGTCGATGCTTCAGCGCGAGGTCCTTCTCGACCACCTCGTCGCCCAGCTCGCGGCGCAGCCAATCCTCGTAGGCGCGTAGCGACAACTTGATGTTGACCATGGGGCGAGCTCCCGCAGAGATGGCGCTCCTGCGGCCTGGATGGTGTAAAAGAACCGTCACGATCCGGCCGGGGCCGGAGCCGTTTCCGCTTCGTATCATCTTCGCTCCGAGCATGCGCGCACGCTTCTTCCTCATGGAAAATCCGGCTGCCGGCGTCGCCGGTACGCCGCTGGTCGAGGACGTGGTGCGCGAGCTGAAGCGGCAGGGCGCCGCCGTCACCCGCGCCCGCGGGGACGACATCGCCGCCGCCCGGCGCATGGCCCGCGAGGCGGCCGACAGCGGTGCCTTCGACGCCATCGTCGCCGCCGGCGGCGACGGCACGGTCCGGCACATGGGTGCGGCGCTGATCGGCTCGCGGGCCGACCTCGGCATCATTCCGGTCGGCACCGGCAACGTGCTGGCGCACGAGATCGGCCTCGCGCCGAAGGCCGCCGTCGTCGCCCGCATGCTGCGCCATGGGCCGGCGGTGAAGGTGGCGTGCGCGGAGGCCAACGGCGAGCCGTTCCTGCTCATGGCCGGAATCGGCTTCGATGCCCGGGTGGTGGCCGGTCTCTCCCAGCGCCTCAAAAGCCTCGTCGGCAAGGCGGCCTATGCGGGTCCGCTGATCGACGCCATTGTCCGTCCGGCCGACGCGCTGACCGTCACCGTCGACGGCCAGCACCATGCCGCGTCGTGGGCGGTGATCGCCAATGCCCGCCACTACGGCGGCAGCTTCGTGCTGGCGCCGCGCACCGGCATCCTGCAGCGCGGCCTGCAGGCGATCCTGTTCAAGACCACGAGCCGGGCCGCGCTGCTGGGCCAGCTGATGGGCATCCTGGCCACCGGCCGCCTGGAGCCCGCCGCCCGGCGCGGGCGGGAGGTGGAGATGCTGGCCTGCTCGCGCGTCACCGTCACCTCGCATCGCCCGGTGCCGGTGCAGATCGACGGCGATTCGTTCGGCGCCACTCCCCTCGAGGTCGATGCCGGCCGGGACGAGCTGCGCCTGATCGTGCCGGAGCCCGCGGGCGCGAGTGGGGGCTCAGGCTCGGCGCGTTAACCGATCGTTAACCAAATCAGCAAACGGTGTGCGGCAGCGCCGACCCACAAGCGGCTGGGGGCTGAGGCGGCGCCGCCTACTAGGGACGCCCCGGCAGCAGACAGGAGTGCGCGTCAGAAGCGGCAAGGCTCGCGAACCGGGCCGGGGTCCGCTCTGAGCGAGGCATGTCGAGCGCAGGCACTGCAGGATTACCGAGGGTGAGGCGGGCATGGATGGGACCGCCGCCGGCAGCCTTCGGACCCTTGTCGCCGCGGAACGTCCGCGGCCCCATCCCGAACCGCTGCGTTGACCCGAGCACAGCCGTCGCCGATCGCGAGCGCCGCGGGCCCCATGGTTCGGGCCCCGAGCGTGCTTCCGTCGCTTCGGCGCGGGACTTGAACGGGCCGCGCAGCACTACCTCACGAGATGGAGTGGCACATGAAGCGCCTCTGTCAAAGGTGTGGCGTGACCTCGAGTCGGCTCTCCCCCGACGCCATCCCCACGCCGCGACCCAGCCACGACTGGAAATGGGTGCTCCTGTGGCGCGACAACCAACGCCATCGTCCTCCGAGTAAGCTCTGAGGCGAGCCTTGCCGGCGCGGGTGGTGCGAGCCCCGTCGGCCACGCGAACGAGGGCCGGCCGTCGTGGCCGGCCTTTGCTTTGGGGTGAATCCTACGACGGGCCGGCGGCGCCGGGGACAGTCACATCGGCAGCCTGGCCACTTGGTGGCTGAAGTAGTTGTCGATGGCGGTGACGATGGAGGTGGAGACCTTGTCGCGCCACTCCTCCGACTTCAGGAGCTGGGCGTCCGCCTCGTTGGTGACGTAGCCGAGCTCGATCAGGATCGAGGGGATCTTGGCGCTCTTGATGACGACGAAGGCGGCGGTGCGGTCGGGGTTGTCCTTGAGGTTGGTGCTCTCGCCCATGTGCTCGATCACCGACTTGACGAATACGCCGGTGCGGTCGCGGGTGAGGTCCACCTCGCGGCGGGCGAGATCGACCAGAATGTCGCGCACGGCCGACACGTTCTCGTCGATCTTGCGCACGACGGCCAGCACCTTCTCCGAGAGCACGTTGTCGCCCACCTCGTCCTTGGCCGAGCGCTGCAGGGCGTTGGCCACCGACTCGCGCAGGGAGTAGATGGTGGCGCCGCGCGCCTTCGATCCGGCGTAGTCGGCATGCACGGCCACGAACAGCGAGGCGAAATTGCGCTCGGCGAACTCGCGGCGCGCGTTGAGCTCGACGAACACGTCGCTGTCGCGCGTCATGAGAACCTTGTAGCGGCCGGTGGCATTTAGCTTGTCGCGCAGCTTGAGGCTGAAGGCGAGCACCACGTTCTTCTCGACCGTGCCGTTCTTCTGCGCACCGGTGTCGTCGCCGCCGTGCCCGGGATCGAGCACGATGATCGGCTTGAACGCATTCTGGGCCCGCACCTGCGGCGACACGGCCGGCCGCGGCATGGGCGGCTGCAGGCTGGCGGCGCCGAGCCCGAAGGCACCGGCGCGCATCTGGGCGCGCTTGGCCTCGGCTTTGCGATCCTCGGCCTTGCCGTCGGCGGCCGGCTCGACGCCCACGATCTCGAGCACCAGGCTGGCGCTCTTGCCCGTCTTCTCCAGCGCGGCCCGGTCGACGATGACGGGGCCGGTGACGTCGATGACGATGCGGGTCTTGCCGGGGGCCGAGACCCCGTAGCGGAACGACTTGACGAGGCCGACGGCGGCCGCGCCCGGCTCCGGCGGCAGCTCCAGCCTGACGTCGTCGAGGTCGACGAAGACGCGGTTGGGATTGGTGAGCGAGAAAACCCGGAACTCGACCGGCCGCTCCAGGCCGATGATGAACTTGGTGCGCAAGCGGTCGGTGCCGATCGGGGCGATCGGCGCTGCGGCAGCCTTAGCCGGCGGGGCTGCAGCCACCTGCTGCGCGGACGCCATGCCCGGCAGGGCCGCAAGAAGGGCGAGAAAGAGCAGCGAACGCACAGGCATGCGCCGCCGCCAGCCAAAGTCCATGTCGTCGACCCCCGTCTAACGCACTACATGGCGGGACAGTCAACGGATTAACCACGGAACATGGCATTTTCCGGGTATCCGCAAGGTCTTGTTATGGAACTGAAAAGGTTAAGGAAAAGTTGC
>DASRDL010000036.1:0-3183 GCA_035652635.1 Hyphomicrobiaceae bacterium
GCGCCCTTGGCCTTCCACTGCGGCACGCCGGCCGGGCTCTTCGTCAGCTCCCATTCGTTCTCGAACAGGTTCTTGAAGAAGTTGTTGCTCCACTTCGTCGGCGTCTGCGACCAGGTGACCTCCGGGCCGCCGGTGATGGTATCGGGCCCGAGGCCGGTGCCGTGCCGGCTCTTCCAGCCGAGCCCCTGCTCCTCCAGTGGGGCGCCTTCCGGCTCCGGCCCCACCAGCGCGGGATCACCCGCACCGTGCGCCTTGCCGAAGGTGTGTCCGCCGGCGATCAGGGCGACGGTCTCCTCGTCGTTCATCGCCATGCGGCGGAAGGTTTCGCGGATGTCCTTGGCCGCTGCGACCGGGTCCGGGTTGCCGTTGGGGCCTGCCGGGTTGACGTAGATCAGGCCCATCTGCACCGCGCCCAGCGGCTCCGCGAGCTGCCGCTCGCCGCTGTAGCGCTCGTCGCCCAGCCACGTCCCTTCGGGCCCCCAGTAGAGCTCCTCCGGCTCCCACACGTCGGCGCGGCCGCCGGCGAAGCCGAAGGTCTTGAAGCCCATGGACTCGAGCGCGACGTTGCCGGCGAGGATCATCAGGTCGGCCCAGGAGATCTTGCGGCCGTACTTCTGCTTGATCGGCCACAGGAGCCGGCGCGCCTTGTCGAGGTTGGCGTTGTCGGGCCAGCTGTTGAGCGGTGCGAAGCGCTGCTGGCCGGCGCCGGCGCCGCCGCGGCCGTCGGTGATGCGGTAGGTGCCGGCCGAGTGCCACGCCATGCGGATCATCAGCCCGCCGTAGTGGCCGAAGTCGGCCGGCCACCACTCCTGCGAGTCCGTCATCAGGGCGGTGAGGTCCTTGATCACGGCGTCGAGGTCGAGGCTCTTGAACTCCTTTGCGTAGTCGAACTCCTTGCCCATCGGATCGGACAGGTCGGAGTTGCGATGCAGCACGTCTACGTTCAGCATCTCCGGCCACCAGTCGCGGTTGGTCGGCCCGCGCTTGCCGGTGATCGGGCACTTGCCGGCGCTCTCGTCTGTCTTTGCGTCCATGTTCCTCTCCGATGCTGTTGTCTTGCGTCTTCGCGGTGTCCCGTCGCCGACGCGATCCCGGTTCTCGGCCTCCGCCGGACAGCCGGCGATCCTCAGTCTTGCCGGGCACGGCGGCTCAGTTGTGATCCTTGCAGGCAGGGGGCGCCGGTCGCGGCAGCCGGCGCGGGCATTCAGGGTGTGGGCTCGTCGGCCATCCGATCACTCTCCCTCTGTGAGATAGAATTGTTCTAATGACCCTTGTCGGATCAGGTCCAATAGCATTAGCTTGAGTGCGCGATCAGAATTCCTGATGGGGCTCATGGCATCCCTCAAGCAGCTGCGCTATTTCGATGCGGTGGCGCGCCTCGGACATTTCGGTAAGGCGGCGGAGCACTGCGCGGTGACGCAGCCCGCCCTTTCCATGCAGGTCCAGGAGCTGGAGAAGGAGCTGGGCGTGCGCCTCGTCGAGCGCCACCCCAAGGGCGCCGTTCTCACGGAGGCCGGACGCGAGATCGCCCGGCGGGCGAGCCGCATCCTCACCGAGGTGCGCGACCTCAAGGACTGCGCACGCCAGGTCGGCAAGCCGCTGGCGGGACCGCTCAACCTCGGCATCATTCCGACGGTGGCGCCTTACGTGCTGCCACCGCTCCTGCCCTCGCTGCGCGAGCACTATCCGGACCTCGAGCTGCACGTGCGCGAAACGCACACCGCCCACCTCAAAGAGGCCCTGCTCGACGGCTCGCTCGACCTGCTGCTCTTGGCCCTGCCGCTCGACCATGCCGACATCGAGACGCGATCGCTGTTCGAGGATCGCTTCCTGCTGGCACTGCCGGCGAGCCGCCGCGTCAAGGGCGGCATGCGGGCGACCCCGGACCTGTTGGAGAACGACCGCCTGCTCCTGCTGGAGGAGGGGCACTGCCTGCGCGACCAGGCACTCGCCTATTGCCAGCTGCGCCGCGTCGACAACATCGACACGTTCGGCGTCTCGGGCCTTTCCACCATCGTGCAAATGGTGGCCAACGGCATGGGACTGACGCTGCTGCCCGAGATCAGCGTCGATGTGGAGACCATGCACGGGCAGGTACGATTGATGCGCTTCGAGGAGCCCGAGCCCAAGCGCGTGATCGGGCTCGCCTGGCGTGCCACCTCCCCGCGCCGGCGCGACTTTCTCGAGCTCGGCCGCCTCGTGCAGCGCGCCTTTCCGCCGGAGCGGCGCTCACCGAAGCCAGCGTCGCCTTCGCACGCGGTCGGCTCCCTCGCTGCCGACGGCGGCCTCGAGTGAGGTCTCTGCGCGCATGGGGGCCGGCCCCACGGCCTCCGCGACACCCGAACCGGCTTTCGTCATTCGCAGTGGGCGCACAGCCGGTCGGCGGCCGACCTCGTCACGACGGCAGGATGACGCCCTTGCCGACCGTCTGCGTGTCGAACACGCGGTAGGCCTCCTCGGCCTGGTCGAGGCGCCAGCGGTGCGTGAAGAGCTTCTCCACGTCGATCTTGTGGTCGGCGACGAACTCGGCGCAGTCGGCCTGGCCCTGCTTGGAGAAGGTCCACGAGCCGACCAGCGTCACCTGCCGGCGCAGCATGTCGGGGCTCACGTCGAGGGTGACCTGGCCGCGCTCGCCGACGAAGCAGGCCGTGCCCCATGAGCGCACCGCCCGCACGGTGGCGGCCCGCGCATCGGGCGCCGACGAGCAGTCGAGCGTCTTGTGCGCGCCTTCGCCGTGCGTCAGGTCGCGGATGGCGCCCACGACATCGTTGTTGGTCTTGGCGTTGATGGTGACCTCGGCCCCGAACTCCTTGGCCATGGCGAGGCGCTCGGGCGAGATGTCGAGGGCGATCACGCGCGCTCCCATGGCCACGGCGAGCTGCGTCGCGGAAAGCCCCACCGGCCCCTGGCCGAAGATGGCGATGGTCTCGCCGCCCTGCAGGCCGATGCGCTTGAGCGCGCCATAGGCCGTGCCGGTGCCGCAGGAGATGGCGGCGCCGGTGACGAAGGAGAGCGCATCCGGCAGCGGCACCAGCGTGTGCACGGGCACCTTCATGTACCTGGCATGTCCCCCGTGCCCGCCCGAGCCGTAGACCGTGGTGCCCTCGAGGCACATCTGCGTCCAGCCGCTGCGGCAGTGCTTGCAGTTGCCGCAGCCGTCGTAGTGATGGTCCATCACGCGCT
>DASRDL010000037.1:0-6507 GCA_035652635.1 Hyphomicrobiaceae bacterium
CTGGCTCGCCATCGGCGCCGTCAGGCCCAGCGCCACCATCCTCCGCACGAAGGCACGGCGGGACACCTTGCCATCCTTCACCTTTTCGATCAGACCGCGCAGTGCTCGCTCGTCCATGCTCCGTACTCCTCTGAAAGCCGACCTCGACCGTGCTCGTATGCGCGCTCGGCAGCCTGCAGCGCCCTTCGCTTCAAGCAGAACAGGTTTGCACGGAACGGTCAACGCGCACTGTGCAGCCTGCCCAGCGAGCAGGCTGCCGCGGCGCAACAATGGGCAGAGCAGGCGGCTCGGCGGCTATCGGGGCGCACTGCTGCCCCTGCCCCATATCGTCGCCTCGGTCCATCCCAGCTCGGCGAACTCGGCGGCGCGCAGCGGGGCCTCGCCGGCCGAGTAGAACTCGTCGAGCTGGGGCGGCCTGACGCTGGTTCCGGCCAGCATGGCGTGGGCCTGGCCGCGGTGATGGATCTGATGCTGGAACAGGTGCAGCAGCAGCCGGTCGCGGCGCTCGTTCTGGACGCGCGTGTCGCGATTGACGCGCACCATGTCGCCGAGGGAGGCCTCGCTCAGCGCATCGCACAGGGCGATCAGGCGGCGATCGACCGCCCGCTGCTCCCGCTGCAGGTCCGCCACGGTGGCGCACGGCTCCCGGTTGGCCCAGGCCTTGGGTCCGAGCCAGCCCCCTTCGAGGGCGTCGACGTAGAACCAGTCGATGATCAGGATGTGGTTGAGCGTGGCCCTGAGGCTCGGGAAGAAGCCCGTGCGCGGCGCCTCCAGCTCTCCGGGCCCGAGGAGGGCGCAGGCGGCCAGCAGCCGGTGGTTGGCCCAGGCGTTGTTGTAGGCCATCGCGCGGTAGGTCTCGACGAGCGAGGCGGGCATGGTGCTCCCCGTTGCGTCCCGACGGCAGCGAGGCCAGCTCCCGCCGACACCGTGTCCGTGCCGCCGCCGGCCCATTGCCGACAGTAGCCCGCCTCCGCAGCTCAGGCCAGCGTGGCGCAGACGGCCCAATAGTGCCGGAGCTGAACCACGCTCACCCTCGTGCAGGCGCTCTCGAGGGCACGATGCAGGTCCGCGGTGGTGGGGAAATTCTTGAGCACCTCGTACTCGGCGCCCGTCTCCAGTCGCCGCCGCTGATAAGTGTTGCCCGCCGCATCCGTGCGCGTCACCGGGCCCATCGAGCCGGCGACGAAGTTGTTGTCGATCATCAGGAGCTTGGCTCCCGGCCGCAGCCTCGAGGCGAAGTGGGCGAGGAAACCGGCCTGGTCGGCGAGGGCGAGGTGGGACCACCAGAAGTGCGCCATCCCGGCATCGAAGGCGGTGCCGAGGTCGGGCAGGGCAAACGCATCGGCCTGCCCGAATGTCACGTGCGGCCCCGGCGCCTTGGCCCGTGCAATCTCGAGCGGGCCCGGATTGAGGTCGCAGGCGACGATCGCCCTGGCCGTGGCGGCGGCCACGGCCGTCCAGTAGCCGGTGCCGCACGCGACCTCCAGGATGGTGTGGCCGCGTGCCTCGCGGGCGAGCCAGGCGCGCAGCCAGGCGAGGTCGCTCTGCCGCTCCGGCTTGGCGTAGACGTTCTCGAACTCGGGCGCCCGCGCCTGATAGTAGTCCGCCATCGATGGGGATGCCGTCATCGCCTCCGCCTCCGAGCGCCGCCCGCCGCTTGCATGGCCCGCGGTTTGCGTCATTGTTCTGCCGGCAGGGCCGGATGTCGAGCCCGAGGCGCCAAGGAGGACCGCATGCAGAACTCGGCCAAGATCTGGCAGCTCGTCGATGCCCGCAAGGACGCCTACGAGGCGCTGTCCGACCGCGTCTGGGGCATGCCGGAGATCTGCTACACCGAGTACCGCTCGGTGGCCGAGCACCGCGCCATGCTGGAGGCGGAAGGCTTCCGCATCACCGAGAATGTCGCCGGCATCCCGACCGCCGTGATGGGCGAGGCCGGCGAGGGCGGACCGGTGATTGCCATCCTCGGCGAGTACGACGCCCTTCCCGGTCTCTCCCAGGTGGCCGGCATCGCCGAGCCCAAGGAGCTGGTGCCGGGCGGTCCGGGCCACGGCTGCGGCCACAACATGCTGGGCTCGGCGGCGCTGCTCGCCGCCACGGCGGTCAAGAACTACCTGGCCCAGCGCGGCATCAGGGGCCGCGTGCGCTACTACGGCTGCCCGGCCGAGGAGGGCGGTGCGGCCAAGGTGTTCATGGTGCGGGCCGGCTGCTTCGACGACGTCGACATCGCCATCAGCTGGCACCCGGCGGCGATCACGCGCGTCGACGATGCCATGAGCCTCGCCAACACGCGCATCGACTTCACCTTCAAGGGCCGCGCCAGCCATGCGGCGGCGGCCCCGCATCTGGGCCGCAGCGCGCTCGACGCGGTGGAGCTCATGAACGTCGGCGTCAACTACATGCGCGAGCACATGCCGTCGGATGCCCGCATCCACTACGCCATGCTCGATGCCGGCGGCGTCGCCCCCAACGTGGTGCAGGCGACGGCCAAGGTGCGCTACGCCATCCGCGCGCGCGAGCTGCCCGGCATGCGCGCGCTCATCGCGCGCGTGCGCAAGGTGGCCGAAGGCGCCGCCCTGATGACCGAGACCAGGGTGGAGGCGCAGGTGGTGAGCGCGGTATCCAACCTGCTCGGCAACACCCCGCTCGAGGAGGCCATGCAGCGCCAGATGGATCACCTGGGGCCGCCGCCGTTCGACGCGGAGGACCGCAAGTATGCCGCCGCCATCCAGGCCACGCTCACCGAGGAGGACATCGCCTCGGCCTACGCCCGTGCCGGCGTGCCCGTGCGCAAGAACACGCCGCTGTGCGACTTCATCGTGCCCTACGGCACCAAGGGCGAGCCGATGATGGGCTCCACCGACGTGGGCGACGTGAGCTGGGTGGTCCCCACCGTGCAGGCGCGCGTGGCCACGCACGCCATCGGCACGCCGGGCCACTCCTGGCAGATCACGGCGCAGGGCAAATCGGGGCAGGCCAAGAAGGGCATGGTGCACGCGGCCAAGATCATGGCCGGTGTGGCGGTCGATGCCCTCGACGACCCGACGCTGATCGCCCGCGCCAAGGCCGACCACAAGGCGCGCACCGAGGCCACACCCTACGACTGCCCGCTGCCCGCCGACGTGAAACCGCCGATCCAGCCGCGGCCCGCGGCCTGAAGGTCAGGGCCGCACGCCGGGCAACGGGGCCGCGGTTGCAGCGGGCTTCTTGTCGCGCAGCACGCCGCCGGCCGGCGCGAAGAGGAAGGCTGCAACGAACAGCGCCATCTGCACGAGCACGATGCAGGGTCCGGTGGCGCCGTCGATGTGGAAGCTCAGCAGCGTGCCGACCACGCATGATCCGACCGCCTCGCCCATGGCGATCACGAGCATGCGCTCGAACCGCCGGGTGAGCAGGTAGGCGATGGCCCCCGGCGCGATCAGCATGGCTACGACCAGGATGATGCCCACCGCCTTGAGGGAGGCGACGATGGTGAGCGCCAGCAGGGTCAGGAGCCCGTAGTGCAGGAGGCGCACCGGCAGGCCGACGGCGCGCGCGTGCAGCGGATCGAAGCAGTAGAGCAGGAGGTCGCGGCGCTTGGCGAGCACGGCGAGCAGCACGGCACCAGCGACGACGGCGGTCTCGACGAGATCGCGCGCGGTCACGCCCAGCATGTTGCCGAACAGGATGTGGTTGAGGTGCTGATCGGTCTCCACCTTGGTGAAGAGCACGAGCCCGAGGCCGAACATGCCGGAGAACACGATGCCCATCACCGTGTCCTCCTTCACGCGGCTGTTCTCCTTGAGATAGCCGGTGGCGAGCGCGCAGGCGAGCCCGGCAGCGAAGGCGCCGGCCGCCAGCGGCAGTCCGAGCACGAAGGCGATGACGATGCCGGGCAGGACCGCGTGCGAGACGGCATCCCCCATCAGCGACCAGCCCTTGAGCACGAGGTAGCAGGAGAGCACCGCGCACACGGCGCCCACCAGCACGGCCACGACGAGCGCCCGCTGCATGAAGCCGTAGCTCAAGGGCACGACGAAGAAGTCGATGATGCGGCTCACGGGTCACCCCTCCAGCGCGGCGGCCTTGCGGCGCGCGGCCAGCAGCCCATGCTTCGGAGCGAGATAGAACGCGGCGAGAAAGATCAGCGTCTGCAGCGTGACGATGACACCGCCGGTCGCCCCGTCGAGGAAATAGCTGATGTAGGCGCCGGTGAAGCTCGTCACCGTGCCGATGGCCACGGCGATGGCGATGAGGCGGGGAAACCGGTCGGTCAGCAGGTAGGCGGTGGCCCCCGGCGTCACCACCATGGCGATGACGAGGCAGGCGCCGACCGTCTGCAGCGCCGCCACCACTGCGGCCGACAGCAGGGTGAAGAACAGCACCTTGAGCCGGCCGGCCGCGAGGCCGACCGAGCGCGCGTGCCCCTCGTCGAAGAACACCACCATCAGGTCCTTCCACTTCAGGGCGAGGATGGCGAGCGTCACGGCGCTGATGATCACGACCTGAGTGGCGTCCTCGTCGGAAATGCCGAGGATGTTGCCGAGCACGATCGACTGCACATTGACCGAGGTGGGATTGATCGACACCAGCAGCAGGCCGGCGGCGAAGAAGGCGGTGAAGACGAGGCCGATGACCGCATCCTCGCGCAGCTTCGTCTGGTTGCGCACGAACGCCATGCCGAGCGCGGCCAGCAGCCCGGCCAGGAAGGCGCCGGCGGCATAGGGCAGCCCGAGCAGGTAGGCCCCGGCGACGCCCGGCACGATCGAGTGGCCCAGGGCGTCGCCCATCAGCGACCAGCCCTTGAGCATCAGGAACGCCGACAGGAAGGCGCACGTGCCGCCCACCAGCGCCGACACCCACATGGCCTTGACCATGTAGTCGTAGCCGAACGGCACCATGAGCTCGCTCACGACGCCTTCTCCTTCTCGCCGCCGGAGCTGCTCCTCGGCTGATCGGAGGCCCGGCCCTCGCCGTAGAACACCACGGCGCGCTCGTCGTCGGTGAGCACGGTGACGGTGCGCCGGTCGTCATCGGCGTGCAGCTCCTTGCCCTCGAGGCGGAAGTGGCGCAGCACGCCGCCGAAGGCCCGCTCCAGGTTCGCCTGCGTGAAGGTCGTCGCCGTAGGGCCGGCGGCGAGCACGGTGCGCAGCACCAGCACCACCTGGTCGCAGAAGTCGGGCACGCTGCCGAGGTTGTGGGTGGAGACCAGCATCAGATGGCCCTGGCCCTTGAGCTCGCGCAGCAGGTCGACGATGGCGGTCTCGGTCTTGACGTCGACGCCGGTGAAGGGCTCGTCGAGCAGTATGACGAGCCCTTCCTGCGCCAGCGCCCTGGCCAGGAACACGCGCTTCCTCTGCCCGCCGGACAGCTCGCCGATCTGCCGGCTGCGGAAGGCGGTCATGCCCACCCGCTCCAGCGCCTCGTCGACCTTGCGCCGGTCGGCGGCGGAGGGCATGCGCAGGAAGCCCATGCGGCCGTAGCGGCCCATCATCACCACGTCCTCGACCAGCACGGGGAAGTTCCAGTCCACCTCCTCCGACTGCGGCACGTAGGCGACGAGGCCCAGTCTCTGCGCCTCGCGCGCGGCGAGGCCGGCGATGCGTATGTCGCCCGCCGTCGGCGTCAGGAAGCCCATGATGGCCTTGAACAGCGTCGACTTGCCCGAGCCGTTGACGCCGACGAGGCCGCAGATGGTGCCGGGGCCCAGCTCGAAGGAGGCATCGCGCAGCGCCGTGGTGCCGCTCGGATAGGCGACGGTGACGTTGCGCACCGACAGCGACGCAGCAAGGGGCCGCCCGCCGGCTCCCGCGATGCTCGCCCCTGTCTCCGGGCGGTTCACGCTCCGAACCCCTCGGCGATGGTCTGCACCGTCACTTCGAGCAGCTTGAGATAGGACGGCACGGGACCGTTGGCGGCGCTCAGGCTGTCGACGTAGAGCACGCCGCCGTAGCGCGCACCCGTCTCCTTGGCGACCTGCTTCGCCGGCTTGTCGGAGATGGTGCTCTCGCTGAACACCACCGGGATCTTCTCGGCACGCACGATGTCGATGACGCGCCGCACCTGCTTGGGCGTGCCCTGCTCGTCGGCATTGATGGGCCACAGGTAGAGCTCTCTGAGGCCGTAGTCGCGGGCGAGATAGCTGAAGGCGCCCTCGCTCGACACGAGCCAGCGCTTGCCCTCGGGAATCGCCGCCAGCCGCCGGCGCAGGGGCTCGTCCATGGCCTTGATCTGCGCCGCATAGGCGGCCGCGTTGCGGGCATAGGCCTCGGCATTGGCGGGGTCGTACTTGGCGAACGCCTTGCGGATGTTCTCGACGTAGACGAGACCGTTGGTGGGCGACATCCAGGCGTGCGGGTTGGGCTTGCCGGTATAGGGGCCCTCCCTGATGCCCATCGGCTCGATGCCTTCCGTCACCACCACGCCCGGCACGTCCTTGACGTTCTCGAAGAATTTCTCGAACCAGCGCTCGAGGTTCATGCCGTTCCACAGCACGAGGTCGGCCGACTGCGCCTTGACGATGTCGAG
>DASRDL010000038.1:0-8611 GCA_035652635.1 Hyphomicrobiaceae bacterium
GGTCAGCCGCACGCTCTGGCTGTTGCCGTTGACGACCACGAAGATGGTCCCGGAGATGTCGTACTCGCTGTTGTGGAAGTTGCCGCGGTAGCGGTTCTCGCCGACCCGGGTCAGGGTCGCCGTCTGCGCCGCCTTGCCCGACGCCGTGGCACAGGTGGCCTGCATGGCGTAGCTGTCCTTCGAGCGGCGCTTGTAGTGGGCGCGGCAGCGTGCCCGCTCGCGCGACCCCGTGGCGGAGAAGGCGACCTCGCCGCCGCCGCTCCAGGAGCCTTCGAGGTTGACCTCGGCCTTGGGGGCGTCGGCCTTGGCCTCGGTCTTGGCCTTCGCCGCATCGCCGGTCTGGCCGATGCCCGGCGCCGACAGGCCGGCTGCCAACAGCGTGGCGAGGACGGCGCAGGCGGATGCCCGCGCGAGCGAGACGAGACGCGGGCGGGCGTATGCGACAGTTCTGTAGCGGAGCATCAGGACCCCCAAGTATGCGGCAGCCACTATATAGGACGAGCTGAGCCGTTGCGCATCCGCCCAGTGGTCACGGGCGGCTCGCAGTCGACCGTTCCCGGTGAAGCGTGATCGGCAAACATCAGCCGGTGTCTCCCGCCTTGACTGGCCGTGACAGCCTGCGCAGCAGCGCCAGCAGCTGCTCGCGTCCGCCGGGACCCAGCCTGGCGTCGAAGCGGGCCTCCACCTCGGCCTCTGCGGCGGCAGCGCGCCCCAGCAGCTCCTCCCCGGCCGGGGTCAGGAACAGTGCATACGACCGCAGATCGCTGGGCATGGCCTCCCGGCGGGCGAGGCCGCGCTGCTCAAGGCCGTCGAACAGGGAGACGAAATTGGCGCGCTGGATGCCGAGGGCGCCGGCCACCTCCGTCTGGCGCAATCCGGGCAGGTGCTCGAGCAGCACCAGCACGCCGTATTGCGCCGGCCGCAGATTGAGCGGCGCCAACGCCTTGATGATCTCGTCGAACACCGCCAGCTGCGCCCGACGCAGCTGATAGCCGACCATATTGGCGAGCGGACCCACATCGCCGCACCGCCTGCTGCTGTTGTCGATCGACGGTTGGCTGTCGGCCTGTGAGCCCATCCCGGCCGGGTCCTGGTTCCTCAAATCATCATAACCGACAATTGTTATACTTCACAAGCAACCAATCGAAGCCGACCAACGCGAGCGGCCAAACCTCACCTGAGCGTGCATTCCCGGCGGCGCACGGCACAATTGCTGGTGTACTTGCGGCATGTCTGGATCGCATAGCTGTCGGCGATGCCGGGGCTGGTGCCCCAGCCGGTGCCATAGCCGTTGGCACCCACGGCCAAGGCGCCGCAGGCGTCGCGGAACCACAGTTGTACCGCACAATCGTCGGCATACCTGCGGCAGTCCTGCAGCGCCACCCTCTCGGCCATGGCACGCGAGGGGTAGTTCACGGCCCAGCCGTCCGCTCCGGTCGAGGGCGAATAGGCGATCGCGCCATAGTTCTGTGCCGCCGCCCCGCCCGGTGCCAGCATGGCGCCGAGCCCCATCAGGACCGCTGCGATCACCCCTCGCGTTCCCACCCGAACGCCCCCCTTGGCGACCCGTGCCCGCCACCGCCGATTGCCACTCCCGGCAAAGGGGGGCCCGGCAAAGGCGACCTTTGCATGAATCGTCGCCGCGCAACAACGGCCCCGGTCAACGATGTCAGCAGATCGTTGTTGCGCGTCGCCCGAGCCGATGCTTCCCATCGCGCCCGTGGACGGGCGGCCGGGACCGAACTGGCGAGGCAGGATGCTATTCCGGGAGACTGGCCTGCATGGCGTGCGCCTGATCGAGCTCGAGCCCGCGACCGACGAGCGGGGGTTCTTCGCCCGCACCTTCTGCGTCCGCGAGTTCGCCGCGCACGGGCTGGAGACGAGCTATCCCCAGCACAGCATTTCCTTCACCCGGCGCGCGGGCTCGCTGCGCGGCATGCACTTCCAGCGCCCGCCGCACGAGGAGACGAAGCTCGTCCGCTGCATCAGGGGCGCGATCCACGACGTGCTGATCGACCTGCGCCCCGGCTCGCCGACCTACCGCCGCTGGGAGGCCTACGAGCTCACCGCCGAGAACAGGCGCCAGCTCTACGTGCCCGGCGGCTTCGCCCACGGCTTCCAGACGCTGGCACCCGACACCGAGGTGTCCTACCTCATCAACGCCTTCCACGTGCCCGGCGCGGCAGCGGGGCTGCGCCACGACGACCCGGCTTTCTCGATCGCCTGGCCGCTGCCCGTTGCCGACATCTCCGCGCGCGACCGCGCCTGGCCCGACTTCGCCGGCTGACCCGCGCTTCCCGGGCAGGTCAGTTCATCTGCGCCTCCACCCCCTCCTGCAGCGCCAGCACGTGGCCGGCGAGGTAGAGCGAGCCGGTGATGAGGATGCGCAGCGGTCCGCGCTCCACCTTCTGCAGGCGGGCGATGGCGGCCTCGACATCGGGCGCGGCATCGGCGGCGAGGCCGGCCGCAGCGGCGATCTTGGCGAGCGCCACGGGGTCGTGGGCCGAGTCGGGGCTGCCCGGATTGGGCACGGTGACGAGGCGTCGCACGAGGCCGCGGAAGTGCGCGAGGAAGCCGGCCGCGTCCTTCTTGGCCATCATCCCCACGATCAGCCCCGTGGGCTTCGGCGCCCGCTCCTCCAGCTCGGCCAGCGTGCGTGCGATCGCCTCGGCGCCGGCCGGGTTGTGCGCGCCGTCGAGCCACAGCTCCGAGCCCGGCGACAGCAGGGCCGAGAGCGGACCGTTGTCGAGCCGCTGCATGCGCGCCGGCCAGCGCACTTCGCCGAGCCCGCGCTCGATGGCGGCGTCGGCGATGCCGAGGTCCCTGAGCGCCAGCGCGGCCGCCACCGCCGTGCCGGCGTTGACGATCTGGTGCTGTCCCATCAGCGCCGGCAGGGGCAGGTCCATCAGCCGCTCCGCGCCCTGATAGACGAGGCGGCCGCGCTGGGCGAAGGCCTCGTAGTCCTCACCCCAGACGGCGAGCGGCGCGCCGATCTCGCGCGCTCGGTCGCGGATGGGCCCCAGCGCCGCCTCGGTCTGCTGGGAGATCACGCCCCGCACGCCCGGCTTGAGGATGCCGGCCTTCTCGCGCGCGATCAGCTCGAGCCGGTCCCCGAGCCAGTCGGCGTGGTCCATGGCAATCGGCGTGATGACCGCGAGCGCGGGGCGCGCCACCACGTTGGTGGTGTCGAGCCTGCCGCCCAGTCCCACCTCCAGGATCAGCGCGTCGGCGGGGTGCTCGGCGAATGCCAGCAGAGCCGCGGCGGTGGTGATCTCGAAAAAGGTGATGAGGCCGCCGCCGTTGATCTGCTGCACCTGGGCGAGGTGCGCGACCAGCTCGTCCTCCGCGATCGGCCGCGCCCGGCCGTCGGCGCCGGCGAGCTCGATGCGCTCGTGGAAGCGCACGAGGTGCGGCGAGGTGTAGACGTGCACGCGCTTGCCCGCCGCCTGCAGCATGGCCTTGAGCAGCGCGGCGGTCGAACCCTTGCCGTTGGTGCCGGCGATGTGGATGACGGGCGGCAGCCGGTCCTGCGGCCGCCCCAGCTTGGCCAGCAGAGCCTCGATACGGTCGAGCGACAGCTCCATCCGCAGGGGATGCAGCAAGCGAAGCTCGGCGAGCAGACTGGCACTGGTGCGCATGGGGCGCGATAGCACACCGGTGGGGAGATGCAAAAGGCGGCCGGGCAGCCGCCCCACAGAATCGCCGACTGGGCGACGCCCCGCCACCACCTGTCCGGCGTGCCGGCGCGCAAAGGCTGAGGGGTCCGAACCCTTCCCTCAGACCCTCAGCACGTCCTCCAGATGGCCGGCCACCTCCGGGTCGGGCGTCTTGGTCAGATCCTTGGGCACCTCGGCCGTGACCGTGGCGCGGACCTGATCGGAAAGCGCCGTCCGCAGGTCGCCCAGGGTCGAAGGCGCTGCGACGATGACGAGCCGGTCGTAGGCCTTCTGCTGCAGCTTGCCTGCCAGCACCTCGGCCAATTGGTTGGCGAACCGCTTCTTGAGCTCGCGGTGCGGATCGGAGCGCGCCTCGATGGCCGAGCGCTGCGCCCCGACCGAGGCGAACGCGCGCCCGGTGCGGTCGGTCATGATCTCGTGCGTGGCCCCATGCTCGCCGGAAAAGGCGCAGCCTTCGACGGGCTTGAGCCCCCGCCCCGGACCATCGTTCTCGAGGATGCGGGCTCTCGCGCCGTCGGCGATCAGCACCCAGGTGCGCGTGGGCTTCATGGGAACGTCTCCGCTGTATGCCTTCGTTCACCACGATTGTCGGTGGACGGTGTCGGGGCGGCATTGAGGCAGGTCAAGCCTGCGGCCGTCCCCCGATCGCGTCGGCCGCCAATCAATGTCGGCCGCCAATCAATTGCACAATCGGTGCCGTCCCGGCATAGTTCCGGCGACCCGCCGCCGCACCGCATCCCAGCCCGCCCCGAGGCCCACAAGGAAATGCCAGCGCCACTGAAACGTGTCTTCTACGTCAAGCCCCTCTCGCACGGCATCTTCGCGGAGCTGCTGGCGGCGCGGCCCGACTTCCGGCTGGACAAGCTCGAGAACGACAGCTCGGAGGACACGGTGGCCCCGGTGCTGGCCGCCGCCCACGCCTTCCAGATCGGGGCGGCGCGCGACGAGCTCGCCCGCACCTATCACGTCGACAAGGCCCTGCTGCGGCGCACGCCCAACCTGCTCGTCGTGTCGAGCAACGGCGCGGGCTACGACACCGTCGACGTGGAGGCGTGCACCGAGGCCGGCGTGCTGGTGGTCAACCAGGCGGGCGGCAATCGCCAGTCGGTCGCCGAGCACGCGCTGGGCATGATGCTCTGCCTCTCCAAGCGCATCATCGAGACCGACCGCATCATGCGCCGCGAGGCGGGGATGAACCGCAATGCCTATCTCGGCACCGAGGCGCACGGAAAGACCGTGGGCATCATCGGACTGGGGCACGTGGGCAGCCGCGTCGCCGAGCTGTGCCGGGGCCTGCTCGCCATGCGCGTGCTGGCCTACGACCCCTACCTGACGGCCGAGGAGATGGCCGCGCGCGGCGCCGAGAAGGTGGGGCTCGACGCGGTGCTGTCGGAGGCCGATTATGTGACGGCCCACTGTCCGCTCACCGCCGAGACGCGCGGCATGCTGGGCGCCCGGGAGTTCGCGCTGATGCGGCCGACGGCGTTCTTCATCACCACCTGCCGCGGCTTCATCCACGATGAGGCGGCCCTGGCGGACGCCCTGCGCCGCAAGCAGATCGCCGGCGCCGGCCTCGACGTCTGGGCCCAGGAGCCGCCGCCGCCCGATCACCCCCTTCTGCAATTCGACAACGTCCTCGTCAGCCCGCATACCGCGGGCGTCACCAAGGAGGCACGCGCCAACATGGGCAGAATCGCGGCCCTGCAGCTGATCGATACGCTCGACGGCAAGCGTCCGCCGCGCCTCGTCAATGCCGAGGCCTGGCCGCGCTTTGCCGCCCGCTTCGAGCGCGCCTTCGGCTTCGCCCCTGGCCGCGGGTGAGGCAGGCGAGCGGGGTGCGCCCATGGCATCGCCGCAAGACGAGGGCCCGCAGCCGGGCGCGCGACCCAACGGCGCCGAGGCGCCGCGTCCCCAGCGCAAGGGCGCCGCGGCCGCGCCGGCCAAGACCGTCAACCTGGCGCTGCAGGGCGGCGGCGCGCACGGCGCCTTCGCCTGGGGCGTGCTCGACAAGCTGCTGGAGGACGGGCGCCTCGACATCGAGGGCATCTCCGCCACCAGCGCCGGGGCGATGAATGCCGCCGTGCTCGCTTCCGGCTTCGCCCTCGGCGGGCGCGGGGGAGCGCGCACCGCACTCGCCGAATTCTGGCAGCGTATCGCCCAGATCGCGGCCGCCTCGCCCCTGCAGCCGTCGCTGCTCGATCGCTTGAGCGGCAACCACCGGCTGGACTTCAATCCGGCCTTCCAGACCTTCGACCTGCTGTCGCGGCTGTTCTCGCCCTACCAGTTCAATCCCCTGAACCTCAACCCGCTGCGCTGCGTGCTCGAGCAGTCGGTCGACTTCGAGCGGCTGCGCACCGCTTCGCCCATCAAGCTGTTCTTGAGCGCCACCAACGTGCGCTCGGGCAAGGTACGCCTCTTCCGCAACGCCGAGATCTCGCCCGACGCGGTGATGGCCTCGGCCTGCCTGCCGCTGCTGTTCCAGGCCGTCGAGATCGACGGCCAGGCCTACTGGGACGGCGGCTACATGGGCAATCCCGCCATCTTCCCCCTCATCTACGAGTGCACCTCGTGCGACGTGGTGGTGGTGCACATCAACCCCATCGCCCGGCACGAGGTGCCGCGCACGGCGGCCGAGATCCTCAACCGCATCGACGAGATCTCGTTCAACTCCTCGCTCATGCGCGAGATGCGCGCCATCGCCTTCGTCACCCGGCTGATCGACCAGGGCAGCGTCAAGGAGGGCAGCATGAAGCGCATGCTGATCCACTCGATCGCCGCCGAGGAGTTCATGCAGACGCTCGGCGTCAACAGCAAGCTCAACGCCGACTGGGACTTCCTCACCCACCTGCGCGACGTCGGCCGCGCCAAGGCCGCCGACTGGCTGGCCCGCAACTTCGACCACCTGACCCGGCAATCGACGGCCGACCTCGACTTGTACCTGTGAGGCGCCGAGGCCGCCCGCCATCGCGACCGCCCGAAAAGGGCGGGTCTCAGCGCCCGGCAATCACCTCGCGGATGCCGGCAACGATGCGCCGGCGGTCCGGGAAGACATGGTCCTCCAGCACCGGACTGTAGGGGATGGGCACGTTGAGGGCGCACACCCGCTTCACCGGCGCCTTGAGCTTGGCGAAGGTCGCCGGATCCTCGGTGGCGACGGCTGCGACCTCCGCCGAGAAGCCGGCCGTCGGCCCCGCCTCGTCGGCAACGACCAGCCGGCCCGTCTTGCGCACCGATGTGCGGATTGCCTCCTGGTCCAGCGGCACCAGCGTGCGCGGATCGACGACCTCGACCGAGATGCCCTCCTTGGCCAGCTCCTCCGCCGCGGCGAGCGCCTCGTGCACCAGCCAGGCGATGGCGACCACCGTCACGTCGCTGCCCTTGCGCTTGATGTCGGCGACGCCGAGCGGGATCGCATAGTCCTCCTCCGGCACCGGGCCCTTGGTCGCAAGCAACCGGTTCGACTCGAAGGAGATGACCGGGTTGTTGTCGCGGATCGCGGTCTTGAGCAGGCCTTTGAGGTCATGGGGCGTGGAGGGCAGGAACATCTTGAGCCCCGACAGATTCATGAACATCGAGTAGGGGCACTGGCAGTGCTGCGCGGCGAGCCTGGTGCCGCCGCCCACGTTGGCGCGGTAGAGCACGGGAAAGGTGCGCTGGCCGCCGAACATGTAGTGGATCTTGGCTGCCTGGTTGACGATCTGGTCCATGGCCACGAACGAGAACGTCACCTGCCGCCAGTCCATGATCGGCCGGTAGCCGGAGCCCGCCGCACCGATGGCGATGCCGGTGAGGGCGCCTTCGGAGATCGGAGTGGCCCTGACGCGCTTGTCGCCGAACTCCTTCATGAGGGGCACGGCGGGGTCGGTCGACATGTAGAAGATGCGCGGGTCCTTGCGCATCTCCTCGGTGACGGCCTCCAGGCCCGCCTGGGCATAGGTCAGCTCGCGCATGGCATCCTCCCTCAGGCCGCGTACATGTCTTCCAGCGCCTGCTCGGGCGCCGGAAACGGGCTCGCCTCGGCGAAGGCCACGGCGGCCTCGATCTCGGCCAGCACCTCCCTGTCCATCGCCTGCCAGTCGGCGTCGGTCATGGCGCCCTGGGCCTTGAGCTGACCGAGCAGACGGGCGATCGGGTCCTTCTTCTTCCAGGCCGCGATCTCCTCCTCGGTGCGGAAGTCGGGCTGCTCCTTGCGTTCGGTGTGCCGACGCCAGCGGTAGGTCTTGCACTCGATCAGCGTCGGCCCCTCGCCGGCCCTGGCGCGGGCGATGCCGCGCGCCGCCGCCTGGTAGACGGAGAAGATGTCGTTGCCGTCGACGATGATGCCGGGGATGCCGTAGCCCGCGGCGCGTCCGGCCACGTCCGGCATGGCATGCGTGTCGGCGGCCGCCGTCTGTGCGGCGTACATGTTGTTCTCGCAGACGTAGAGCATCGGCAGCTTCCAGGTCGCGGCGATGTTGAGGCATTCGTGGAACGGTCCCGCGTTGGAGGCGCCGTCGCCGAAAAAGGAGACGGCAACGCGGCCCTTCCCGTCCATCTGTGCGGCGAGCCCCGCGCCGGTGACGATCGAGATGCCGCCGCCGACGATGCCGTTGGCGCCGAGCATGCCGATGCCGAAATCGGCGATGTGCATCGAGCCGCCCTTGCCCTTGCAGTAGCCCGTCTGCCGCCCGTAGAGCTCGGCCATCATGCGCTTGAGGTCGGCACCCTTGGCGATGCAGTGTCCGTGCCCGCGGTGGGTGGAGATGATCTGGTCGCCGGCATCGAGCGCCGAGCAGACCCCGACCGCGACCGCTTCCTCGCCGATGTAGCAGTGCACGACGCCGTAGATCTTGCCGGCGTGGTAGTCGGCCGAGGCGCGCTCCTCGAAGTGGCGGATGAGGAGCATCGTTCGCAGCATCTGGCGCTGCTTGTCGGGCGAAAGGTTCATGGCGGCG
>DASRDL010000039.1:0-8363 GCA_035652635.1 Hyphomicrobiaceae bacterium
CGAGGCGGGCGAGGTAGCGCTTGATGCCGTCCTCGCGCAGGTTGACGTCGACCTGATCGAACGGGATCTCGATGCCCGCCTCGCGCAGCGCCTTGAGAATGGCGATGCGCAGGTCGGAGCGCACGGCATAGGACCGGTACACGTCGGGCAGGGAGATGCGCACGTTGAATACCAGCGCGCTGGCGCCGAAGTCCTCGAGCGCCACGGCCGGGGGCGGCACCTTGAGCACCTCCGGGTGATCGTCGGCGCACTTCTTCAGGATGGCGATCACCTGGTCGGGATCGCAGTTGTAGGCGACACCGACCTTGACGCCGACGGCGCCGAGCGAGTCGCGGTGCGTCCAGTTGAACACGCGGCCCGTGATCAGCTCCGAGTTGGGGATGATCAGGCTCGCCCGGTCGAAGGTCTCGATCTCGGTGGCGCGCACGCTGATGCGGCGCACGTTGCCCTGCTGGTCGCCGAGCACGATCCAGTCGCCGACCTTGATGGGCCGCTCGATCAGCAGGATCAGGCCGGACACGAAGTTGTTGACGATCGACTGCAGGCCAAAGCCGATGCCCACCGACAGCGCGCCGGCCACGATGGCGAGGTTGGTGATGTCGAGCCCGGCATAGGACACCGCCACCAGGGCGGCGAGCGCGACCCCGGTGTAGCCCGCCACCGTGTCGATGGAGTTGGCGATGCCGGGGTCCATCCGCGTCTGCTGCAGCGCCTTCTCCCTGAGCCAGCGCTGCAGGAGCCGGGTGGCGAGCAGCAGGACGATGAACAGGACGATGCCGATCAGGATGCGGGCGATCGAGATGCGGAACTGGCCGATCTCGATGCCGAAGAACAGCGACGTGAACCAGTCGCGGATGTCGGCACCCGAAAAGCCCCATTGCAGCATCAGGAAGGGAATGGCGCCGGTCAGCAGCGCCACCGTGAGCGCCAGCTCGGTGAGGCGGGCGAGCTGCGTGCGCCGTGGGGCATCGAGGCCGAACCGGGTCTCGAGCAGCTCGTCGACGGGCTGGAGACGCTCCTGCGGCTCGCGCGTGACGGCGCGGATGGCGAGATAGAGCAGCCACACGACGACGAGCACGATCGCCGTCATCACCAGTTGCTGGGCCAGGAAGCGTGCCAGCGCCACGTAGCCGAGCAGCGCCAGCCCCAGGATGCCGAGCACCATGAGCCACAGCGGCAGCTTGAGCCACAACGGCGCATGCCGCGAGACGCGGGCCGCGGGCTCCGCCGCCGGCGTTGCCGCCTCCCCGTCGCACGTCGGCTGAGCGGGCTGCGGCGTGAACGGCGTCAGCAGGAGGCCGATGAGCAGGCCGGCCAAGGCGGTGCTGGCCACGAACGACTGCACCACGCTGAGCGCCAGCGGCGCGAAGAACGCGCGCGAAATGGTCGTCAAGGCCTCGTCGACGGCGTAGACCGCGGCAATCGTCCACAGCAGCACGGCGATGCGCCGTGCCGGAGCGTCGGCCAGCGACACCAGCCGCCAGCGCGGCGCCTGCGGCGCCAGCACGGCCCAGATGAGGGCCGACACCACGGTGACCAGCAGGATGGCCCTCAGCACCGCCCCGGCGCTGCGCCCCCACGGCGGGAAGAGCAGGTCGAGCGCGTCGAGCCCGCCGTAGACGAGGAGCGCCGCAGCCGTCACCGGCAGGGCGCGCAGGGGCGCCACCCAGGCGACCGACTTCGCCCGCTCGAAAAACGACGGCGGCGGCGCCTCGCCGCGTGTCAGCCGCCGGGCGATGAGCCGCGCCACCGCATACTCGAGCACCACCAGCAGGATCAGAGCGCTCGCCAGCAACAGCCACAGCTGCGGCTGCTTGGCCCGCGCCCAGTGGAACCAGTCCTCGCCGAGGTAGGTGACGCGGCGCCAAGTGTTCGGCGTCTCGGTGACGAGATCGCGCCACAGCGCCGGCAGCAGCGGGCTCGGCAACCGCTCCATCAGGTTCTTTGTGAAAAGCGAGTGGCGCAGGACGGTGATCTTCTCGATCAACTGGCGCGCCCGCACCCAGGTGAGCTCGGTCGACCTGATGGCACCGTCGAGCGCGACGGCGAGCTCCGTCAGCCGCGCCCGCTCGGCGGCGATCGCCGGGGCCTCGGGCGGCGCATCCTTGCCGGGCGGCGGACCGAGCTTCTCGATCTGGCTCTTGACGGCGGCGAGGCGCGGCCGCAGCGCCTCGGCCGTCTCCAGGGAGTCGGCCAGGATCGTCTCGACGTTGCCGCGCAGCCCGCCCAGCTCCTCCTTGACCTCGGTGAGGTGTTGCAGCGACTTCTCGGCCGCATCGATGGCGCCCGCGAGCTTCGCCACGTTGTCGGCGACCTCACCGAGCAGGGCGGCAGACCTCGGAAGTTCCGGCGGCGCCGGCTCGGCGGGCGCGGTTTGCACGGGGGCCGGTGTCGGCGCGGCCGGCGGCGCCTGTCCGGCGGCCGGCGCAGCCACGAGGAGCGCCAGCAGCAGCGCCACGGCGACGCGAGCGAGCGGTCCCATCATTCGTTGACGGCTTGACCCAGACTGCGCGGTTGGCGCGCGAAGACGGGCGGAGAGGGTTCGGCGGCCCTCGCATCCTGCGCAGCGGGGGGCGGCTGGATTCCGGTCTCGATCACCACGTCGACGGGTCCGCCGGTCATGATGAGATGCTCCACGCCGTCGCGGCGGATCAGCACCAGGCGGCGGCGGGCGTCGACCGCGGCCTGCTCGATCACGCCGAGCCGCGGCTCCGGCCGAGGACGAAACAGCCAGCCGCCGAGGTTGGCCGGGATGCCCTCGCCGCCGAAGTAGCTGCGGTAAGCCAGCAGCGCAGCGACGGCCGCGCCGGCCAGCAGAATCAGGATGAACAGCCAGAATAGCCAGGACATGGCCCGAGGTCCTCAGCGAATCGCCGCGCCGCTGTCGCGCCCGACACCTTCCCGTCGCCCAAGGCCGGCATACAGTCAAGCTCGCCGGCGCTGCCTCGCCGACACGGCACGGTGCCGACGTTCGGTCCCTGACGCTTCGAATTCCCCGCAGCCTGTCGTCCTTCATCGCATCTTAACCTGAATGCCTGCTTTCTTGAAGGCACCGCGCCGGGCCGTCCCCACGGACGGCGCACAGCGGCTGTGAACAGCTTCCGGTTCAGTACATGCGTCCAGATGCCGGCCTACTGCAGGCGTTGCGACTTCCTCTCGCCGCCAACCTGCAAGCGCTGCGGGCCCTGCTCGCCCAGAATCAGCTAAAACTCCGCTCCATGGCAGACATGGAGGCACGACGCGATCGGCCGCCCTCGGCTTGGCTCGTCGTGCGCGCGCCCAGGCTCACCGGCGTGCTGCTCCTGTGCGGCCTCGTCGTAGCCGCCGGTCTGGTCACGATGGCGCTGCTGGCCGGCGGCGCGGGTGACGTTGCCATGCTCGGGCTTCTGGCCCTGCTCGCCGTGGCCGGCGCCTTCCTGATCTTCGGGCTGCTCTCGGGCTACCTGCGCCTGAGCGAGCGGGTGGCCGAGGCCGAGATGGTCAAGACCATCGCCGACGGGCTCGACAGCGGGCTCGAGATCGCCGACCAGCGCGGGCGGACCCTCTACCGCAACCGTGCGCTGCAGCGCCTCGTCGGCCGGCGCATGGGCCGGCAGCCGACGCTGGAGGAGCTGTTCGCCGGCGAACCCGATTCGGCGCAGGCCTTCTTCCGGCTCAACCGGGCGGCCGAGCGCGCCGATGCGCGCGACGAGGAGTTCTACGTCCATGCGCTCCCCGGCGGCGGACCGGGCGGGCGCTGGCTCAGGGTCGGCGTGCGCCCCTTTCTCGCTCCCTCCCGCATCGGCACGGAGGCGCAGCGCCTGACGCTGTGGCAGGTGGCCGACGTGACGCGCGAGCGCACGCGCGAGATCGAGGCGGTGAGCGGGCTCGAAGCAACGCTCGCTTTCTACGACAGCCTGCCCCAGGGGCTGTTCGCCGTCACGCCCGACGGGCGCATTGCGCACCTCAACACCACGCTGTCGCAGTGGCTGCGGCTGCGCCCCGAGTCCGGCCGGGCGCTGACGCTGCTCGACATCGTCCCGGCCGACGGGGCTGCCCTGATCCGTGCGGCGGCGCGCACCACCGACCGGCGCGCGCTGTCGCTCGATCTCGATCTCTTGCGCGAGGACGGCCGCGCCTTCCCGGCCCAGCTCATCTGTCGCGGCCATGGCCCCAAGGGCATCATCTCGGTGCTGGTGCTCGACCGCAGCGAGGGCACCCGTGCCGAGGCGCATGCGCACGCCGAGATGCGGCTGACGCGCGTGTTCCAGTCGGCACCGTTCGGCATCGCTACCGCCGATGTCGCCGGCAACATCGTCACCGCCAACGCCGCCTTCATGCGCATGTTCGCCGTCGAAGGCCGCGGCGTGCCGGCGACGGTGGCCGCACTGGTGCCCGAGGGCGAGGACGAGGCGGGGCGCGAGCTCGCCAAGGCGCTGGAGCGCGCCGTTTCGGGACGCACGGGGGGTGCACCCATCGAGGTCTCCTTCGGCGCGCAGCGCGAGATGGCGCGGCGCATCTGGGTGAGCGCGCTCGGGCCGGGCCGGCGTGCGCGCGAGGGCGCGGTGCTCTATGCCATCGATGCCACCGAGCAGAAGGCGCTGGAGCTCAAATTCGCCCAGAGCCACAAGATGGAGGCCGTGGGCAAGCTCGCCGGCGGCGTGGCGCACGACTTCAACAACGTGCTCACCGCCATCATCGGCTTCTCCGACCTGCTGCTGCAGACGCACCGGCAGACCGATCCGGCCTACCGCGACATCATGAACATCAAGAGCAGCGCCAACCGGGCGGCCGGCCTGGTCCGCCAGCTGCTGGCCTTCTCGCGGCGGCAGACGCTGCAGCCGGAGGTGCTGGAGCTGGGCGAGATCCTCACCGACCTCGCCCCCCTCCTCAACCGCTCGCTCGGAGAGAAGATCGACCTCAAGATCGTCTCCGGCCGCGATCTGTGGCACGTCAAGGCCGACCGCTCGCAGTTCGACAACGTCATCATCAACCTGGCCGTCAACGCGCGCGATGCGATGCCGGACGGCGGCTGTCTCACCATCCGCACACGCAACGTCTCCGAGCGCGAGAGCCTCAAGTACGCCGGCAGCGGCATGGCTGCCGGCGAGTACGTGCTGGTGGAAGTGGAGGATACCGGCGTCGGCATGTCGCCCGAGGTGATGGCCAAGATCTTCGAGCCGTTCTTCACCACCAAGGACGTCGGCAAGGGCACCGGGCTCGGCCTCTCCACGGTCTACGGCATCGTCAAGCAGACCGGCGGCTACGTGTTCGCCGACAGCGAGGTCGGCAAGGGCACGACCTTCCGTGTCTACCTGCCGCGCCACATCGTCGAGGCCGAGGAGGCTGCGCCGCAGCCGCGCGAAAAGAAGAAGGAGGCCACGCGCGACCTCACCGGCTCGGGCCGCGTGCTCCTGGTGGAGGACGAGGACGTGGTGCGCAACTTCGCCGCCCGGGCACTGTCGCGCCAGGGCTACGAGGTGCTGGAGGCCGGCACCGGCGTGGAGGCGCTGGAAGTGATGGCGCGCGAGAAGGGCAGGGTCGACATCGTCGTGAGCGACGTCATCATGCCGGAGATGGACGGGCCAACCCTGCTCAAAGAGCTGCGCAAGACCAACCCGGACCTCAGATTCATCTTCGTCTCGGGCTACCCCGACGACGCCTTCAAGAAGAGCCTCGACGAGAACGAGGCCTATTCCTTCCTGCCCAAGCCCTTCACGCTGCCCCAGCTCGCCGCCAAGGTGAAGGAGCAGCTGGGCCGGTAGCCGTGCCGGAAAAAGAAAGGACTGTCCTCGCGGACAGTCCCCGAAGTTTTCAGGTCGGCAGACGCGCCTCACGCACCCGACATCGTGGTGGCCACGGTGTTGAAGGTGGCGCTGATCTGCGAGCCCAGAAGACGCGCCGCACCGATGATGCCGACCGCGATCAGGGCGGCGATGAGGCCATACTCGATGGCCGTCGCACCCGACTCGTCCTTCACGAAACGCACGAGATTGTTCCGCATTACGCACTCCCCTCCGCTGTTGGAGTCTGCCGACACTGCCGTCGACGGGTGCGGACGCTACCGTGTCGAGGTTTCCGACTGGCAAACGCGGCGGCAATTCCATCGCTGTCGTTGGCAATCCGTTAGCGGCAATAGGTGCCTTTGGCCGGTATTGCGCCAACCCGGCCCCCCTGGGCGCGGCCGCCAGTCGCTTTTCGACACCCTGTTTCCCCGGGAACAGGCCACCGGCCGCGACGTTGATAGAGTGAAGACACCATCAATCTCCCTCTTGATGGTGAAGACGGCGCCCTCCTGTTCCCCACAGGACCCGCGCGCCCTCTAGGCGCCTCGCCCCCCGTCGAGGCGCCTTTTTCTTTGCCCTCCCGGGCCTCCTCGCGGCATCGCTTGCACGATGAGAACAAACCGTGTACATTGTGGTTAAGGCCCGAGTCGCGTTTTGCCTCCGTCCGCCACTCATGGAATAAGGGTTCGCACATGCAAAAGCCGCCGCTCCGCGTCGTCGAAGGGGGAAGCATGGACAAGCAGAAGGCCCTCGAGGCCGCGCTCGCCCAGATCGACAAGAACTTCGGCAAGGGCTCGATCATGCGGCTCGGCGCCAACGACCGCACCATCGACGTGGAGGCCATCTCCACGGGCTCGCTCGGCCTCGACATCGCGCTGGGCATCGGCGGGCTGCCGAGGGGACGCGTGATCGAGATCTACGGGCCGGAATCCTCCGGCAAGACCACGCTCGCCCTCTCCGTGGTGGCCGAGGCGCAGAAGAAGGGCGGCATCTGCGCCTTCGTCGATGCGGAGCACGCCCTCGACCCCGTCTATGCCAGGAAGCTCGGCGTCAAGGTGGAGGACCTGCTCATCTCCCAACCGGATGCGGGCGAGCAGGCGCTCGAGATCGCCGACACGCTGGTGCGCTCGGGCGCCATCGACGTGCTGGTGATCGATTCGGTGGCCGCGCTCACCCCCAAGGCCGAGCTCGAGGGCGAGATGGGCGATGCGCTGCCCGGCAGCCAGGCGCGCCTCATGAGCCAGGCGCTGCGCAAGCTCACCGCCTCCATCTCCAAGTCCAAGTGCATGGTGATCTTCATCAACCAGATCCGCATGAAGATCGGCATCATGTTCGGCAACCCGGAGACCACCACCGGCGGCAACGCGCTGAAGTTCTACGCGTCCGTGCGCCTCGACATCCGCCGCATCGGCCAGATCAAGGAGCGCGAGGAGGTGGTGGGCAACCAGACGCGCGTCAAGGTGGTCAAGAACAAGGTGGCGCCGCCGTTCAAGCAGGTCGAGTTCGACATCATGTACGGCGAGGGCATCTCCAAGACCGGCGAACTGGTCGATCTGGGGGCGAGGGCCGGCATCATCGAGAAGTCGGGTGCCTGGTTCTCCTTCGGCGGCGAGCGCATCGGCCAGGGCCGCGAGAACACCAAGGCCTTCCTCAAGGAGCACCCCAAGGTGGCGGCCGAGATCGAGAAGGCCATCCGCCAGAACGCCGGCCTCATCGTCGACAAGATGCTGGAGGCGGCGCCCGAGAGCGACGAGGCCGCAGACGCCGAGGACGGCCCCGATACCTTCGCAGCCGACGAGTCGGAGGCCGACCCCCGCAAGGGTGCCAAAGGCAAGCGCTGAGGCCGCGGCGCCTCGGCCCTTCGGGTTCGGCATCGAGCCGCGGCCAGCGCAGCTCGACCGAAGCAGCGCTGCAATGAGGATGGGTCGGGACGGCGTGCCCGACCCCTCCCTCGCTCAGACCTCGAGGTCGCCGCCGGAATCGAAGCCCGGGTCGTTGCCGGGATCGTAGTTGCCGGGATCGTTGTCGGCCTCGTCGATGTAGGTGGTCTCCTCGTCCTCGGACCTGTGGCCGGCGTGGGCCGAGCCGCCGCCCAGCAGGTTGCCGATGCTGTTGGCGAGCAGCATGCCGCCGGCCACGCCGGCTGCCGTCGCCAGGGCCGACTTCATGAAGCCGCCGCCACCGCCGGACTGGGCCGGCTGCGCCTGCGGTTGCGGCGGCGCCGTCCGCGCCCAGTCGGGCGCGGCGCCGCCGGCGCGTGAGCCGATCGCCGGCACGCTGGTGCGCTGAGCGGCGTCGGACCGGCCGCCGCCCCACACGCTGCCGAGGAAGCTCCCGGCGCTGCGGCTGCGCCCGCCGCCGTCCTCGGCCTCGCGCAGCCGCGCCTCGAGCTCTTCGATGCGCTGGCCCGCCTGCTGCAGCGCCTGTTCCTGCACCAGCACCGATTGCACCAGCATATAGGGCGCATCCGGGTTGGCGCGCACCGACTGGCTGATCAGAGCTTCCGCCTCGCGGTCCTTCTCCGGCGTGCCGTAGTCGCGCATGCGCTGGAACAGGTCCGCGATCAACTGGCGTTCATCTGGGGTCATTGCGTCGCTC
>DASRDL010000040.1:0-5931 GCA_035652635.1 Hyphomicrobiaceae bacterium
GCAGCGACTTCAATGCGCCCAAGCACAAGGGCCTCACCTACTTCTTCCTCGACATGAAGTCGCCCGGCATCGAGATCCGGCCGATCAAGCAGATCTCCGGCCAGTCGCACTTCAACGAGGAGTTCTTCACCGACGTGCGCATCCCCGACAGCCAGCGGCTGGGGAAGCCCGGCGAGGGCTGGAAGGTGTCGCTCACGACGCTGATGAACGAGCGCTACACCATCAGTGGGCGCATGGGCGTCGGCGTGGAGGACATCTTCGATCTCGCCCGCCGCATCGAGCTCGACGACGGGCCGGCCATCAAGAACGAGGCCGTGCGCGACAAGCTGGCCGACTGGTACGTCTCCACCCAGGGCCTCAAGTACGCGCACTTCCGCACCATGACGGCGCTCTCCCGCGGCGAGACTCCCGGGCCGGAATCCTCCATCGGCAAGCTCGTCAACGGCACCAAGCTGCAGAACATCGCCGCTTTCGCCATGGACCTGATGGAACAGGGTGGCGTGCTGACCGATCCGGAGCTCGCGCCGATCTCGGCCACCTTCCAGCAGACGCTGATGACCTCGCCGTCCTCGCGCATTGCCGGCGGCTCCGACGAGATCATGCGCAACATCATCGCCGAGCGCGTGCTGGGGTTGCCCGCCGACATTCGCGTCGACAAGGACGCGCCCTTCAACCAGCTGCCCACGGGCAGGAAGAAGTAGGGCGCAAGAGCCCCGGACTTGATCCGGGGCGCATTGCGCCGACCGACGGTCAAACGGTGCAATGCGCTTCGCTTTTGCACCCTACGCAATCTGCAACCCGGGGTCCCGGCTCTGCGCTGGCGCACTCCGGCCGGGATGACACCCTGATCCGGAGGTAGAGCCATGACATCCATCGACATCGCCGCGCTGCGTCGGCACATCGGCACGCGCATCAGCGACGAGGACGTAGCGACCGAGGCGCCGCTCAAGGCCATCGTCGCCACCTTCGACCGGCCGGAAGCGGCACCGGGCGACGGACAGCCGATTCCGCCCGGCTGGCACATCGGCTACTTCCTGTCGACGGCACCCACGTCGACGCTGGCCGCGGACGGCCTGCCCATGGGTGCGGGTGTCCTGCCCAGGATCCCGCTGCCACGCCGCATGTACGCGGGCTCCCGGTTCACCTTCCATGCGCCGATCCTGGTCGGCGACCGGCTGCGCCGCGAGATTGAGCTCGAGGACCTGCAGGTGCGCCGGGGCAGCACCGGCACGCTGATCCTCACCACGCAGGCGCGCCGCATCTTCACGCCGCGCGGCCTCGCCGTCAGCGAGCAGGCGGACACGGTGTTCCGCGAGGAGGTGAAGGCGGGCGCCAAGAGCGGCATCCCCAAGCGCGAGGAGCCGCCCGCGGGTCTGCCGTGGCGCCGGACCATCACGCCCGGAGCCGTGAACCTCTTCCGCTTCTCCGCGCTGACGGGCAATCCGCACCGCATCCACTACGACAAGCCTTACGCCATGGACGTGGAGGGCTATCCCGGCCTCGTCGTGCACGGGCCCTTCACGCAGACCTGCCTCATCGACTTCATCCGCGACAACAATCCGGGCCGCGTCATCCGCACCTTCTTCATGCGGGCGCGGGCGCCGTTGTTCGACACCGCCCCCTTCGAGCTGGTTGGCCGGCCGACCGAGGGAGGTGCCGCCTGCGAAGCCTGGGCCGTGACGCCCGCCGGCACCATCGCCATGCAGGCCGGTGCCACGCTGGCGTGAGGGGCGACGCCATTCCTTCTCCCCCTGCCGAAAAGGCGTGGGGCGAGGGAGCTCTGGAGAAGTCCATGATCGAGCCCATCGCCTCCCCCACGCTGCCGGCCGGCATTCGCGCGCGCTTCGTCGACAACAGCAACGGCCTGAGGATGCACGTGCTGGAGGCCGGCTTCGAGGCCAAGGGTCGGCCCTGCCTCGTGCTGCTGCATGGGTTTCCCGAGCTCGCCTACAGCTGGCGCAAGGTGATGGTGCCGCTGGCGGCGGCCGGCTATCACGTGGTGGCGCCGGACCTGCGCGGGTACGGCCGTACGACGGGCTGGAAAGCCGACTACGACGACGATCTCGCCCCTTTCCGCATTCTCAACATCGTGCGCGACGTGCTGGGCCTCGTCTCGGCGCTGGGCTACCGCTCGGTGGCGGGCGTGGTGGGACACGACTACGGCTCGCCCGTGGCCGCCTGGTGCGCCCTGGTGCGGCCGGACGTGTTCCGCACTGTCACGCTGATGAGCGCGCCGTTCGCCGGCGCGCCGGCGATCCCCTTCGACACCGCCGACCGTTCCCCGGAGGCTCCTCCTTTGGGCTGGCGCGTCGCCGCGGACCTCGCGGCCCTCGATCCGCCGCGCAAGCACTATCACCTCTACTACTCGACGCGGCCCGCCGATGCCGACATGCGCAACTGCCCGCAGGGCATCCACGCCTTCCTGCGTGCCTACTACCACCACAAGAGCGCCGACTGGAAAGCCAACCGGCCGCATCGGCTCGCGGAGTGGTCGGCCGCGGAGCTCGCCAAGCTGCCGACCTACTACGTGATGGAATTGGACAAGACCATGCCGGAGACGGTGGCCCCGCACATGCCCACCGCGGCAGAGATCGCCGCCTGCCGCTGGCTGACCGAGCCCGAGCTTGCCGTCTATGCCGGCGAGTACGCCAGGACCGGGTTCCAGGGCGGCCTGCAGTGGTACCGCGTGCGCACGAGCGGCGCGTTCGTGGCCGAGGAGCAGACCTTCTCCGGCTGCACCATCGACCAGCCTTCGTGTTTCATCTCCGGCAAGAGCGACTGGGGCGTCTACCAGGCGCCCGGCGCCTTCGAGAAGATGCAGGGGACGGCGTGCACGCGCATGCTCGCCTGCCACCTCGTCGACGGTGCCGGCCACTGGGTGCAGCAGGAGCAGCCCGAGGCCACGGTGCGGCTGCTGCTCGAGTTCCTCGGCAGGGTGCATGAGGCCAAGCCGTAATGCACCGATTTGACGCGCATCGGTGCAATGCGGCGGCGCCTCGTGCACCCTACGCCGTTACGCCACCACCCTGCTCTCCATGAGCCGGGCGATGTCGGCGGCCGAGAACCCGTGCTCGGCCAGCACCTCGCGAGTGTGCTGGCCGAGGGTCGGCGTGGTGGCGCGCGCGGTGCCCTTCACGAAGGGAGCGATGCCGGCGATGTTGGGCACCGGCACCGGCTCGGGCGTGCCGGGCTCGAGCCAGCTGACGAGCCCGATCGCCTCCGCCTGCGCGCTGCGCAGGAACTCGCGGAAGCTGTTGAGGCGCTCGTGCATGATGTCGGCCTCGCGCAGGCGTGCGGCCCAGTGCGCCGTCGGCCTCTCGGCAATGGCGGGGCGCACGATGGCCATCAGGGCCGCCTCGTTGGTCATGCGCGCGGCGTCGTCGGCGAAACGCGGATCGGCGGCGAGCTCGGGCCGCTCCAGCACGATCCGGCAGAACTTCACCCAGCTGTCCTGGCGCACCACCAGGAACTGCAGCCAGCCGTCGGCCGTCCTGAACACGCCGCTCGGCATGGAGCGGCGCACCTGCTCGCCCTCCAGGTAGACCATCATCATGCGGATCACCTGCACGGCGCTGGCCGCCTCGAGCAGGCTCACCGCGATGTGCCGCCCCTTGGTCTCGCTGCGCCGCGCGTAGAGCGCGGCCGAGAGCGCCTGGAAGGCGTAGAGCGCCGTCGACATGTCGATCACCACGAACGGCACGCGGTGGGGAATGCCGTCCTCGCCCTTGTTGTCCATCATCAGGCCGGTGAAGGCCTGCAGCACCGGGTCCATGGCCGGCCGGCCGGCGGACGGCCCGGTCTGGCCGAAGCCCGACACGGACAGATAGAGAATGCGCGGCTCGCGCTGCGCAACCGCCGCATAGCCGAAGCCCAGCTTGTCGAGCACGCCGGGCCGGAAGCCCTCGAGCAGCACGTCGGCGCCGGCGATCAGCCGCCACAGCACCTCCTTGCCCTCGCCCGACTTGAGGTCGAGCGCAATCGAGCGCTTGCCGAGGTTGGTGGGGATCGAATAGGCGCTGTGGCCGCCATAGCGGCGGCCGAGCGTGCGCGCCCAGTCGCCCTCGCCCACGGGCTCCACCTTGATGACGTCGGCACCGTGCTGGGCCAGCAGCATGCCGCAGTAGGGCCCGGCCACCCCCTGGCTCAGGTCGACCACCTTCAAGCCCGCGAACGGCGCATCGTAGCTCACGGGCGCCTCACGGCCGCTCGTTGCTGAAGACGATGGTGCCGCTGGCCGCGAACATGCCGCCGACCCCGTGGGCGATCGAGATTTTCGCACCCGGCACCTGCGCCGGCGCGATCCCGCGCATCTGCCGTACGCTCTCCTGCAGGGCGTACATGCCGTACATGCCGGAGTGCATGTAGCTCAAGCCGCCGCCGTTGGTGTTGAGCGGCAGCTTGCCGCCGGGGGCGGTGTTGCGCGCGCCTATGAAGGCGGCCGCCTCGCCCGGCTTGCAGAATCCGAGGTCCTCCAGGCCGTAGAGCGGCAGGTGGGCGAAGGCGTCGTAGATCATGAGATGATCCACGTCCTTGTGGGTGATGCCGGCCTCCTCGAAGGCTTTCTTGCCCGACACGCGGAAGGCGCGCGAGGAGGTGAAGTCCGCCATCTGGCTGATCATCGGGCTCTCCACGCTCTCGCCGGTGCCCAGGATGTAGACCGGCTTCTGCGGGAAGTCGCGCGCCCGCTCGGCGCTCGTCAGGATCAGCGCGCCGCCGCCGTCGGTGACGAGGCAGCACATCAGGATGCGGAACGGATAGGCGATCATGCGCGACTTCAGGACGTCGGCGACCGTGATCGGCTCCTTGAAGGTGGCGCGCGGGTTCTTGGCCGCCCACTCGCGCTGGACGACGCAGACCATGGCGATCTGCTCCTCGGTGATGCCGAAAGTCTTCATGTAGCGGAGCACCGGGATGGTGAACATGGTCGGCGGGCCCATGACGCCGAAGGGCGCCTCGAACTGTCCGGCGAGGCTCGCCGGATAGGGCGGCCGCGGGCTCGCGCCCACGCGCGACTTGCCGCTCTCGCCGTGCGTTATGAGCACCGTCGAGCACAGCCCCTCGTTGATGGCGGCCGCGGCGTGGCGCACGTGGATCATGAACGAGCAGCCGCCGACGGCGGTGCCGTCGACCCACTTGGGCGTGATGCCGAGATAGTGCGCCACCGTGGTCGGCGTCTCGCCGGCGGTGGCGATGCCGTCGATGTCGGCGGGCTTCAGTCCCGCATCCTTCATGGCGTTGAGGGCCGCGTCCGCGTGCAGCTGAATCTGCGACAGGTTGGGGATGACGCCGAGATCGCTGGTCTCCGCAGCACCGACGACGGCAACGGATTTGGGTCTCATGGTGCGCGCTCCGTCACTTGGCCGCAGCCGGCTTGAAGAAGGGCAGGGTGATGCTGTCGCTCTGCTTCTCGAACGTGGCTTCGAGGGGCATGTCGAGCACCAGGGCCTCGGGCGTCTGCGGGCAGCCGACGATGTTGGTCATCATGCGCGGACCTTCCTCCAGCTCCACCACGGCGATGGCGTAGGGCGGCGTGAAACCGGGCGCGGGGCGGTGGTGGATGACGTAGCTGAAGAGCCTCGCCTTGCCGGTGGCCTTGATCACCGACACCTTGCGCGAGGCGCACTTGGGGCAGAACGGGCGCGGCGGAAAATAGGTGTGCCGGCAGTCGTCGCAGCGCTGCAATCTGAGCTCGCCGGCGCGCGTGCCCTCCCAGAAGTGCTTGGTCTCCGGTGTCGGCACCGGCAGCGGTCGCTGTCCCTCGGCCACGGGCTCCTCCTGTCGCATGTTGATCCTCCCATCTTGCGCGAGCCGCGGGCGCGAAACAAACTGAATGCGTGAAAATCCTATGTGCCGGACGGGGAGGAGCTTTGCCATGAGTCGCTTATGTGAAGGTCGGGTCGCCATTGTCACCGGGGCGGGGCGCGGGGTCGG
>DASRDL010000041.1:0-2784 GCA_035652635.1 Hyphomicrobiaceae bacterium
CGTCGGCCTGTTCCACCGCTCCATGCTGAAGTCGATCAACGGCTACATCTACAAGCTCTGTCCCAAGTATCATCCGCTGACCACCGCGGCCACGTCGGTGCCGGCCAAGCCGTCGCCGCCCAAGCACAAGGCCGCCAAGCCAGCCGACGCCAAGGCGGCCCCGGCCCAGGCGACGCCACCGCCGGCCAAGGCAGACACAGCCGCGCCGCCGTCGGCCCCCAAGAAGGAGGGCGGCTGAGGACTCCCATCCATGAACCGGACAGCGCCATTGATCGCCCTTGCTGCGGCCGCCATGATGCTCGTCATGACGCAGGTTCCTGCCCCTGCCGAGCCGACTCGCGCCTTTGACCACGGCTTCGAGGCCATCGAGGGCGGACCGATGCCGCTGGCGCAGTGGCGCGGCAAGGTGCTGCTCATCGTCAACACCGCTTCGTTCTGCGGCTACACCCCTCAATACGAAGGATTGCAGGCTCTGTGGGAGCGCTACCAGGCGAAGGGTCTCGTCGTCATCGGCGTGCCCTCCAACGACTTCGGCGCCCAGGAGCCCAAGGCCGAGGCGGAGATTCTGGGCTTCTGCAAGGGTGCCTTCGGCGTCACCTTTCCGCTCACCACCAAGGAGGTGGTGAAGGGCCCGAACGCGCACGCTTTCTATCGCTGGGCCGCCGCCGAGCTGGGCGCCGCCTCCGCGCCGCGCTGGAATTTCCACAAGTATCTCGTCGGCCGCGACGGCAGGCTGATTGCCGGCTACGGCTCGGCCGTGGAGCCGCTGTCGGCCGAGCTCACCCGCGCCATCGAGGCGGCGCTCGCGGCCTCGGCGGTCGGCGCAAGGCCGTAATTGACGGGGCACCGCCGGACCAATACCGTCCGCGCCACTCGCCCCGCATGCGACGCGTCGAGTCGGCTCGAGGCGAGCACAGCCCATGAACGCCCGAGCACCGATGCCAGCCTCCGCGCCCGATCCCACGCTCGCCGCCCTCGCCAGGGACGCGCGCGCCTGGCCGTTCGAGGAGGCACGGCGCCTGCTCGCGCGGCTCGACGCCCTGCCCGGGGGCAGGGACAAGACGGCGATCTTCGAGACCGGCTACGGCCCCTCGGGCCTGCCCCACATCGGCACCTTCGGCGAGGTCGCGCGCACCACGATGGTGCGCCACGCCTTCGAGGTGCTCACCGAAGGCCGGCGCAAGACCCGGCTGGTCTGCTTCTCCGACGACATGGACGGCCTGCGGAAGGTGCCGGACAACGTGCCCAACAAGGAGATGCTGGCGGCGCACCTGGGCAAGCCGCTGTCGGCCGTGCCGGACCCTTTCTCCAACGAGTACGCGAGCTTCGCCGCCCACAACAACGCCCGCCTGCGCCGCTTCCTCGACCGCTTCGGCTTCGACTACGAGTTCCTGTCCGCCACCGAGTGCTACCGGGCCGGAATGTTCGACGCCACGCTGCTGCGGATGCTCGAGGTCTACGACGAGGTGATGGACATCATCCTGCCGACCCTGGGCCCCGAGCGCCGGGCCACCTACTCGCCGTTCCTGCCGATCTCGGAGGCGACCGGCAAGGTGCTGCAGGTGCCGATGGTGGAGCGTCACCCCAAGAAGGGCACCGTGGTCTATGTCGACCCCGACACCGGCAAGCGGGTCGAGACGCCGGTCACGGGCGGGCGCGTCAAGTGCCAGTGGAAGGCCGACTGGGCGCTGCGCTGGACGGCGCTCTCGGTCGACTACGAGATGGCGGGCAAGGACCTGATCGATTCGGTGACGCTGTCCTCGCGCGTGTGCCGCGCGCTCGGCGGCACACCGCCGGAGGGCTTCAACTACGAGCTTTTCCTCGACGAGAAGGGCGAGAAGATCTCCAAGTCCAGGGGCAACGGCCTCACCATCGAGGAGTGGCTCACCTACGCCTCGCCTGAAAGCCTGTCGCTGTTCATGTTCCAGAAGCCGCGGGCGGCCAAGCGGCTCTACTTCGACGTCATCCCGCGCAACGTGGACGAGTACCTGCAGCTGCTCGCGGCCTATCCGCGCCAGGACGCCAAGGCGAGACTAGACAACCCGGTGTGGCACGTGCACGCCGGCAACCCGCCGGCGGCGGAGCTGCCCATCAGCTTCGGGCTCCTGCTCAATCTGGTGGCCGCCTCCAATGCCCACGACAAGGACGTGCTGTGGGGCTTCATCCGCCGGCATGCGCCCGATGCCTCGCCCGAGACGCATCCGCTGCTCGACCGCCTGGCGGGATACGCGGTGCGCTACTACGAGGACTTCGTGGCGCCGCGCAAGGTGTTCCGCAAGCCCGACGAGGTCGAGGCCGGGGCGCTGAGGGCCTTGGCGGACGCGCTGGGTCGTGCCGGACCGCAGGCGACGGCGGAGGAGCTGCAGGCCATCGTCTACGACGTGGGCCGCACGGTGCCGCGATATCAGGACCTGACCGCCAAGGGCGCAACGCCCGACAAGCCCGGCGTCTCCAACGCCTGGTTCGGCGCCATCTACGCCGTGCTCCTGGGCGAGGAGAGAGGTCCCCGCTTCGGCAGCTTCATAGCCCTCTACGGCGTGGAGAACACGCGCAAGCTCATTGCCCGGGCGCTGGCGGGCGAGCTGGCCCGGGGGGCCTGAGCGCGGGCGGAACGGTGCGCCCACGTTCCCCACTTGCGCATTTCGCCCACGCGGCCTACTTAGGCGGGCCGGCGCGGCCCCGTGCCGTGGCCGGCTTCCCGACAGGATGGGGCCGTAGCTCAGTTGGGAGAGCGCGTGAATGGCATTCACGAGGTCAGGGGTTCGATCCCCCTCGGCTCCACCA
>DASRDL010000042.1:0-3860 GCA_035652635.1 Hyphomicrobiaceae bacterium
CATCGGTCCCGTCACATTGCCCAATCGCATCGCCGTCGCGCCCATGTGCCAGTATTCGGCTGCCGACGGCTGTGCCACCGACTGGCATCTGCAGCACCTCATGCAGCTCGCAATTGCGCGCGCCGGCATGGTCGTGGTCGAGGCGACGGCAGTGGAGCGCCGTGGCCGCATCTCGCACGGCTGCCTCGGCCTCTACTCGGATGCCAACGAGGCCGCGCTCGCCCGCGTGCTCGATGCCGCCCGCCGCGTCGCCATGCCCGGCACCTGCTTTGCCATCCAGCTCGGCCACGCCGGCCGCAAGGCCTCCTGCCAGCGCCCGTTCGAGGGGGGCAAGCCGCTGTCGGGGGGCGAGGACGCCTGGCCGACGGTGGCCCCGTCCGCCATCCCCTTCGCCGAGGGCTGGCACACGCCCGCCGCGCTCGACGCCGGCGGATTGGCGCGGGTGAGGGATGCCTTCTGCCAGGCGGCGCAGCGCGCGGTGCGGCTCGGCTTCGACGCCATCGAGCTGCACATCGCCCACGGCTACCTGCTCCACGAGTTCGTGTCGCCCATCTCCAACAAGCGCACCGATGCCTATGGCGGGTCGCCCGAGGCGCGCATGCGCTTTCCCCTCGAGGTCACCCGCGCCGTGCGCGCGGTGGTGCCGAGGTCGATCGCGCTCGGCGCGCGCATCACCGGCAGCGAGTGGACCGACGGCGGCCTCACGCCGGACGACGCGGCGGCGTTTGCCGGGGAGCTGAAGGCTGCGGGCCTCGACTACGTGTGCGTGTCGAGCGGCGGCAACGTCGCCACGGCCAAGATCCCCGCGACACCCGGCTACCAGGTGCCGTTCGCCGCCAAGGTGAAGGCGGCCTCCGGCCTTGCCACCAGGGCGGTCGGCCTCATCGCCACGCCGCAGCAGGCCGAGGCCATCATCGCCGAAGGCCAGGCCGACTTCGTGGCGCTCGCCCGTGCCTTCCTCGACGACCCGCGCTGGGTGTGGCACGCCGCCGAGCGCCTCGGCGCCGAGATCGCGCCGCCGCCGCAATACGCGCGCGTCTCCCGCGCCATGTGGCCCGGCGCCGCCCTGGTGCGGCCGTGACCCCGTAGGGTGCATAAGCCGAAGGCGCAATGCACCGATCTGGCGTCGATCGGCGCAACGCGGCTTCGCCTTTTGCGCCCTACGCGGACGGAGGGTGCATCGCCCGAAGGCGCATTGCGCCGAAGGACTCCACGCCGATCGGCCGATTGCGGCTGCCGCCTCGTTCGCCCCTGCGCTACTATGGCGGCGAGCGCGAAACGGCGGAGCGTCACCTCATGGGCTGGTCGATCAAGTTGTTCGATGTCGGCGGCACGGCCGTGCGCATCCACATGACGTTCTTCCTGCTGCTGGCATGGATCGCCGCCATCCACTGGTCGCAGGGCGGGGTGCCTGCGGCCGTCGACGGCGTGCTGTTCATCGTTGCCCTCTTCGTGTGCGTGGTGCTGCACGAGTTCGGCCACGTGCTCGCCGCCCGCCGCTACGGCATCGCCACCTCCGACATCACGCTCTTGCCGATCGGCGGCGTCGCCTCGCTCGAGCGCATGCCGGAGAAACCCTCCCAGGAGATCGCGGTGGCGCTGGCCGGCCCCGCCGTCAACGTCGTCATTGCGCTGGCGCTGATCTTCCTGCTCGGCGCGCAGTTCGACCTGTCGCAGATGGCCCAGCTCGAGCAGGCGCAGTCGACGCTGATCGGCCGCATCGCCGCCGCCAATGTCGCCCTGTTCGTCTTCAACCTGATCCCCGCGTTCCCCATGGATGGCGGCCGCGTGCTGCGGGCCCTGCTGGCCGTCGGGCTCGGCTACACCCGCGCCACCCGCGTAGCCGCCTCGATCGGCCAGGGGCTCGCCATTCTGTTCGCCTTTCTCGGTCTCCTCGGCAACCCGCTGCTGGTATTGGTGGCGGTGTTCATCTTCCTCGCCGCCAGTGGCGAGGCCGGCTACGTGCAGGCGCGCGACTACACCCGCGGCTATCTCGCCTCCCACGCCATGATCTCGTCCTTCCAGACCCTCGGACCCGCCTCGACCGCCGACGACGCGGCGGCGCTGCTGCTGCGCACGACCCAGCAGGAGTTCCCCGTCGTCGACGGCGCCGGCACCCTGCGCGGCATGGTCACGCGCGAGACGCTGATCCGCGCACTGCAGGAGCAGGGCGGCAATGCGCCGGTGCTCGACTTCATGGACCGCGACGTGCCGACGGTGCCGGAGAACGCCTGCCTCGACAACGTCTTCGAGCAGTTGCGGCGCGGCGGTGTGCGCATCGTCGGCGTGGTCGACCGCCAGCAGCGTCTGGCAGGCTACATCACCGCCGAGAACCTGGCCGAGCTGGTCATGATCCAGTCCTCCCGCCAGGCCCGCGCCGAGCGGCCGGCGGCTGCTTAGGGGTCAGACCCCTCGCCGAGGCGCTGCGGTCTTGCAGCGACGTGCAGTCGAGGGGTCTGCCCCCTGTCTCAGCGCGTATGGAACACGAACGCCCTGAGCTCGATGCTCTCGCGCGGGGGCGCATCGGGGGGCGTCGTCGGATCGCTGAAGGCGGTGTGCGGGGCAAACCGTGCGCGCCCGTCGACCTCCGAGTCGTAGCACTTGAGCAGGAGCACCTCGTCGGTCTCCATCTCCGGCACGTAGAACCAGCGGTGCGCGGGGTGGAACAGGACCGAGTAGGTCTCGCCGACGCGGTCGGGGTAGACGAGGTCGGACGGCACCAGCTCCTGCGCGCGCACGGTGGAGGCATCGCAGACGGCGAGCGGCATGTCCTGCAGCGGCCTGCGCAGCGGGCGCCACAGGTTGATGATCTGCACCCGGCCGGCCAGCAGCGTCTCCGCCTCGTCGGCGAGCAAATCGCGCACGCGCCGGGGCCCCGAGCGCTCGGTGTGGTCGACGTGCACGCGCGGCACCGGCTGCCTCGGTACGTCGCGGCCGCGGTCTTCGGCGCCGGCGATGCGCCGCCGCACGGTGTGGTCGAAGATGAAGACGCGATCCGCTCCCGTGATGTCCTTGAGGATGCCCTCGGCCTCCGGGTAGTGCACGGCGCGTACCTCGCCGTCGCTGTAGAAGTCGCGGACGCGGCTGCGATGCTGCACGAGCCCGAAGCCCTCTCTGTCCAGGGTCACATCGCTCAGGATGGGGCGCGCGTTGGCGATTGCGACGAGGCGCGGCTCGTTCACGATCGTGCTGCGCGGCACGCCCGGCGGCGGATCGTAGGTGTAGGTGCGCGGCCGCTCACCGGTCGGGGCAAGGTAGTTGAGCTCCGCCTCGACGGCGGGCAGGGACTTGCGGGTGGGGCTCGCCAGCGTGCTGGGGCTCGCAAGGCTCATGTCATGGGCTCCTTGTTGTCGCTTATCGAGGAGCCGCCACGGGCGTGTGGCGGCGGTGCCGGACAGTTGGGGTGCAGCGGCGGGCGCGACAACCGAGAATATTTCACAGCAATTGCAAGAGTTTCTCAGGCCACGGGTGATCCCGGGACGGGCGCGCCGCGGCGGCGGAGAAATCCCTTTCCGCGCCCCCTCGCCGGGGGGCACGCCATCCCATCGGCGGCCGAAACCGCAGAGTGCGAGTTCGTCGCGTGGCGGGCCTCGCGGCGCCTGGTTTTCGAGGCCGCCGCCGGCCTGAGCGCACCCGCCCGCTCAGTCGTCGTCCTCGCCCGAGAAGCCGGCGATGATCCAGCCTATGGACGCCGCCACCAGGTAGGCGCCGAGCGCGACCAGCAGGTAGATGTAGATGTGTCTGGGCGGCGGATGGCCGAGCGTGACCCAGGCCCACAGGCCGAAGCCGATCGGCAGGGCGGCAATCAATGCCAGCACGATGCCGATGCGCTGGAAGCCCGCCATGATGCGACGTGCGCG
>DASRDL010000043.1:0-10599 GCA_035652635.1 Hyphomicrobiaceae bacterium
CTGCATGCGCTGGTAGCGGTCGGTCTGCTTCGGCCAGTCGTAGACTGCGAGCACCGCCGGCACGGAGATGGTCTGGATCTGCGTTCCCTGCGGGATCAGCGCCGGATAGTCGGAGTGCTCGAGCACGGCCGGCGCGTAGTACTCGAGCTTGTCCGAATACTCGATCGGCAGGAACTTGAAACCTTCCGGCCAATTGCCCTTCACGAACGGCGTCAGCGGCTTGGACGACACCCAGAAGGTGGCGGCGATCTCCGCTCCTTGCCGCATCTTGCCCATCGCCACGTAGTGCGGCAGGAAGCTCGCCTTCACGTCGATTCCGAGCTGCCTGAAGATGATGGGGCCCGAGAAGTTCGCAGCGGTGCCGGGCGTATTGAAATTGACGGCCTTGCCCGCCAGGTCCTGCAGAGTCTTTATCTCCGGCCTGACGAACACGTGCACCTCCGACGGAAACAGGCTCAGCAAGTAGCCGAGCCGCTGCCAGGCGCGGGCGAACTCCGGCTGGCTCTTGAAGTGGTCGAGCACGTCGCCGTAGACGATGGCCGCATCGACGCCGCGCAGATAGAGAAGGTCGTAGACGTTGTCGAACGGCCCGCGGGTGACGATCGGCAGCACCCGCATGTTGTCGCCGTCGTCGAGAACGCGCGCGAGCTCCGAGGCGAACAGCAGCGGCGCTCCCTCGATGCGTCCCGCGGCGAGGCCCACCGTCCAGGCGTTGATGCGCTGCTTGTGCGCCTGATCCGCGTCGTGGCGCGGCTGCCGCTGCTGCTGCCATCGCGCCGTTGCCGGCGTGGACGCCGGCGACGTGGCCGGGCGGATCGGCGTTGCCACCTCGGCCTGAACGGGAAGGCAGGTGCCTGCCGCGAGCAATGCGAAGCACGCGGCGGCCGCTGGCATGAAGTGCACGACTCTCATTGTCGATACTCCGCACCGATCCCTTGCGGGGACCCCCACTCTGCTCTCGGCAATCGGCTACGGCCGGATGTAGGCGTAGCCCTGCTTCTGCAGCTCCATGAGCCGCACCACGCCCGACGGCGTGACCTTGGCTTCGTCGATGAGCGTGACGGGCTTGTTCTCGGCCTTGCTCTGGTTGGCCTGCGTATTGCCGCACGCAGCGAACGTCAGGTTGGGATTCTCCAGCGACATCGTGGCGATGCGCTGCTTCACCGGACTGGTGTCGGAGCGGAACATGTGCAGCCCCGGCCCGTAGGCGACGATCTCCACCGCGACGGTCTCGCCTTTCGCCTTGTAGTAGTCGATCACGTTCTTGGCGTTGTTGAGCGCCAGATCCATGGTGGCCTTGTCGTTCTGATTGACCTGGATCGCCAACTTGTGCTGCGCCGCCGCCGAGGAGGACGGCTTCGTGCGCGTCGGCCTGGCCGCTGTCTGCGCCAGCCCGTCGACTGCGACGGTGCCCGAGAGCAGAAGCGCAGCGCCAAGGAGGAGGAAGCGCGATCGGCGGCGTCGCTCGCGCGCCGCGGGAACGGTCGGATGCTCCCCCATCCCGAATTGGATCGAGCTCGTGCGTTCAGTCTCGCCGCAGTGCATGGCCGATTCGTCCGGTAACTGATGAGAGCAACAACTGTAATTCAGTCTAGGGATTGATGGTGGCGCGGGCACGCGGGAAAGACGGGTTCGGTTAACCAGAGCGCGCCGCCGCGTTTACCATGTCGGCTGCTTCGCGGGTGTCCCATGGCGCGCGCGTGGCATATTGACAGACCACTGAATTTACAGGCCGGGTGGTGTCCCCGAGCGCGCACGGCGGTCGAGCGACGAATGCACATCCGGAGACGTCAATTCACAATTGACGGGCGTTGACGATGACCGTCGTGAGCCTGGTGATCCCCGCGTTCGGCGCGTGCGACTGGCTCGACGAGACCATCGGCAGCATCGCGGGTCAGACGCTCGCCCGCGAAGCCCTCGAAGCAATCATCGTCACGGACGGCGGCAGCGAGGAGGTCGTGGCGGCTGCCCGCGCGCGGCTCGAGCGCAAAGGCGTACGCGCGGTCGTCGTCATCGATCGCCATTGCAGCCTTGCCGCGGCCCGCAATCGCGGCTGGCGGCTCGCCTCCGGCGAGTGGATCCAGTTCCTCGATTGCGGCGACCGGCTGGCGCCGGACAAGCTCGAGCTGCAGACGCGGGCGATCGCGCGCCTGTCCGCGCCCGCCGACGTCGTCTGCTCGGGATGGCAGCGACTGACGGCGTGGCACGGCCGCTGGCAGCCCTTCGGGCCGACGGTGTGGCCCGCGCCCGTCGAGCCCGTGGTGCTGAAGCTGATTCTGCCGCTCGCGGATTCTCTGGGGCCGATGCTCCTGCGCAAGCAGGTCATCGAGCGCGCAGGCGGGTTCAGCCCGGAGGTGGAGTTCTGCGCCAGCCAGCACCTCCTGCTCAAGATCGCCGATGTCGGCGGCCGGTTCGCCGAGGCACGGTCGGCATTGCCCCTCTATTTCATGCGCGAGGCTGCGGGTGAGAGGTCGCGCGCACAGAAGATCGGTGTCGCCTGCCAGCAGCTCGAGAACCTGCACGCGGCCGAGGCGATCCTGCGCCGGCAGGCGCTCGGGCGGTTGCCCGCAGAGCATGCCGAAGAGCTGGCGATCTTGCGCCGCGTGCGTCTGACGGAGCTCTACTGGCAGGAGCCCGCCGCCTTCGCCCGCTACTCCCAGCCGCCGCCCGAACCGGCCATGCCGGCGGATGGGAACGCCGAGCCGGAGCCGGCCGCGTCTTCGACCAGGCGCAACCGGCTGCCGGGCGCGCGCGACGCCATCGCCCGTCGTACGGCGGCTGCCGCCGGCCGTATCGCCGACGGGGCCGAGGCCACTGCCGGCTGGGCGCATGCCGGGCTCGTTGCTGCCGCCGGGGCCGTAGTGGGTTCGGGGTCTTGGGTGGCCCGTCTGGCGGCGCGGGCGGGCCGCCCGCTTGCTGGCGTCGTCGCCGCCGTCCTGTCGTGGACGGCCGCCGTGGTTTCCGCCGCCGCGTGGACGGCCCGTCGCATCGTCGCGGTGATCCGCGCTCTCTTCGCCGTCGTGCATTGGCTGGTCTTGCGCCCGGTCGTCGCCGGTCGTCGGATCGCCGCCGATGTCGCCGAGGTGGCGTGCTGGATTGGGACCGGAGTCCTCGGAACGGAAAGGGCATTGGTCCACGCCGCCTCCCGGGTGGCGGGCGTGGTGACGCTTTCCGCCCGCAGAGTGGCAGCCGCTGTCGCGGCCGCTACGCGGATCGGCCGCGCCATCGCCCGAGCAGCAGCGCGGCTGGCCTGGACAGTGCGTCACGCGGTGCGCCTTACCCTTGGTGTCCTTCGGTCGGCTGCAGCCGCACTCGCCGCGGCAGCGGCCCGGTTGGCATCAGGTGTCGCCTTCGCGGCGAGGGCCCTGCTCCAGGGCGCTCTGCAGGTTGCCTGCCTGCCGGTGCGCGCATGGCGCCAACTCCGGGCGACCGCGGCGCGGGCAGCCGCGAAGCTGGCCCATGGATTCGTTCTGGCCGCAAACAGGGTGGCGAACGCGGCGAGGGCCATCTGGACACTGCCCTCGCGCCTTGTGGCGGTTGCCGCGTCTTCGGTGTCCCCGAGGGGTGCGCCCGGTTTGAAGAGGGCCGGCGCGCTGCTGGTGATGATGGGAGCGGCCGGCCTCATCGGCGTTGCGGCGCTGGATCCGCTCGGCCGCGCGGTGCGGACCGGCCATCGGCCGCCGTCGCCTGTGACGGCTGAAGCCGTCTCCCGCCCCCAGCATGCCGCCCCCATCGCCATGTCCTCGATGGACCGCGCTGCGGCCCGCGAGGCATCGAAGGTGGAGGCGGGAGACATCACTGTGCCAGCTGCGAAGCTGTCGCCGCCGGTGCCCGAGACGCGGGCGGTCGAGGAGAGCGTTCCCCCGCCGCCGCCCCCGGCCGATCGACCCGAGACGATCGCAGAGCGGGGCCCGTCGTCGCAACCTTCGGCCGGCCGCGCGGAAAAGGCCGATGCACCATCCGGGGCGGCGGAGAGCAAGGAGGCGGAAGCGGGCAGCCTCGCGCCCCCGCTGTCGACTATCGAGCACCGCACTGCGGCGGTCGCGGGCCCCGCCGAGGATACGGATGCCGCTGCCGACGGCCGTGCGGCGAGCCCTGTCGCCGCGCCGGCCTCTCGGGATCAGGGGCCTGCCCAAGCCGGCCAGCCGCCCGGCCCGACGGCAAAGAGTGAAGAGGCCATGCGGGTCGCCGAGATCCCGTCCGTTCGGCCCTCATCGCCAGCGGCGCCGGTGGCGGCAGACGCCGCAGCTGCCGCCGATGTCGACACGGCCGCTGTGCCGGTCCCGTCGCCCGGCCCGGCCGTGGCACCTCCCGCCGGCAGGGGTGACGATGCGCCTCGCCCCGAGACCGCGGATGCCGAAGCCCCGAGGGGGCAACTGGCGGTGTCGACGCCTTCGAAGCCAGACGGTGCGGACCAGCCTTTGCGCTATGAGCCCGCGGCGGCGGAAGCACCGGCTCCTGCCGGCATCATCGATGTGTCTTCCGACAGTCCTGGTTCCACGTCCGCTCGCGAAGCCGCAACGCCGACCGTCGATCACGCTGCGCTGCCTCCGCCCGACCGGGAGGCGCCGTCGCCGCCGCAGGCTGAGCCGCCGGCAGCGGGCGCGCCGATCTCCACGCGACCGGCGGCGGTGGCCGATCGAGCGGCCGCGCCGGAGCGGGCCGATCAGCGTCCGGCGTCTGAGGCCGCGCCGCCGTCGCCCGGGTCGCAGACCGACGCGAGCGCGTCACGGACGGGCACGGTTGCGGGCCCTCCGGTCGAGGAGCCTCGGCCGGCGCAGCCGTCGGAAGCCGCGCAGCCGGCTGCGGCAGCGGCGGTCACGGCGCGCGAGCCCGCGCCGACGCCGGCGGTGCCGCCCCGAGTGGAGGCGACCAGTGCCGCGCAGGCCGACACCGGCGCGGAGCGCGTCACTCCTGCGCCCGCCCCCCAGCCCGCCCCGCTCGATCCGGCGGAGAGGGTCCGCGCCGAGAAGCTGCTGGCACGGGGCGAACGTGACCTCGCCGACGGCAACGTGGCGCAGGCACGTCTGTTCTTCCTCCACGCGGCCAAGGCCGGGCTCGCCCGCGGCGCGCTGCTTCTGGGCGCCACCTACGACATGCATCAGCTCGCCCGCATGACCGCGCTCGGCATTCGGCCCAACGCCGCCCTGGCCCGAACCTGGTACCAGCGCGCCCGCGAGCTCGGCGCGGCCGAGGCCGACGAGAGGTTGTCCGCGCTGGCCGCGACCGGTACGTCCGGCGCCGGGCAATGAAGCCGGCGCCCCCCTTCGCCATCCTGGCGCCCCTCAGATCCCCCGGCGCGCGAGGAAATCCTCGATGAGCCCGCTCAAGCGCGGCTCGCCCGCCTCGGCGAACTCGTAGCGCGCACGGACAACCGGTTTGTCGAGGCGCACGAGACGGGTGAGATCGCTCGGCGTCCCGGCGATGACGACGTCGGCGGCCGAGCCGTTGATGGTGGCCGCCAGCTCGTCGAGCTCCTTCTGCGAATAGCCCATGGCGGGCAGCACCTTGCCGATGTGCGGGTGCTGCCGGAACACCTCGGCGATGGCGCCAACGGCGGACAGCCTGGGGTCGACGATCTCGGCTGCGCGCGCGCCGACGGCCGCCACGTAGCCGGCCCCGTAGGGCATGCCGCCGTGCGTGAGCGTGGGCCCGTCGTCGACGACCAGGACGCGCCTGCCCGAGACGGCTGCGCTGTCGTCGAGGGTGACGATGGATGCCGCGCGGACCACGGCGGCCCTGGGCGCCAGCCGGCGAGCCGTCTCGGTCACCGTGCGGATATCCGCTTCCGCCGCCGAGTTCGTCTTCGCCACCACGACGATGTCGGCCGTGCGGAGCACCGCCTCGCCGGGGTGATGAGTCGTCTCGTGGCCCGGGCGCATCGGATCGACCAGAACGATCTGCAGATCCGGCCTGACGAACGGAAGATCGTTGTTGCCGCCGTCCCAAACGATGATGTCCGCCTCGGCCTCGGCGAGGGCGAGAACGCGGGCGTAGTCGACGCCGGCAAAGACGGTATGGCCGGCGCGGATGTGCGGCTCGTACTCCTCGCGCTCCTCGATCGTGCACCGCGCTGCGTCCAGCTCGTCGAGGCGGGCGAAGCGCTGCACCGCTGCGGCCTCGAGATCGCCGTAGGGCATCGGGTGGCGCAGGACGGCGACCTCGAGGCCCCGATCCTGCAGCAGCCGCGCCAGCCAGCGCGCCGTCTGCGACTTGCCGACGCCCGTGCGCACGGCACAGATGGCGATGACGGGCAGGCGCGAGGCCAGCATGGTCCGCTTCGGGCCGAGCAGCACGAAATCGGCACCGGCCGCGAGCGCGATCGAGGCCTTGTGCATGACCAGCGCATGCTCGACATCGCTGTAGGCGAACACGACCTCGTCCACGCTCTCGTCGCGGCATATGTCGGCGAGCGCAGATTCATCGAGGACGGCGATGCCCCGGGGATAGCGGCTGCCGGCGAGCGAGGGCGGATAGCGGCGGCCCGCAATGCCGGGAATCTGCGCGGCGGTGAAGGCGACGACCTCGCAGGTCGGGTCGTCGCGGTAGACGACGTTGAAGTTGTGGAAGTCGCGCCCGGCGGCCCCCATGATCAGGACTCTGCGTGTCATGGCTCTCGGCTCTCCGGTGACGTCGCGACCACACTGGCCCGCACGGGCGCCGTCACGGCTCGGCGGCGCAATGCGCCCCCGCCGCGGGCGCCTCGGCATAGTGGGCCGCGCACTCGCCCTCTCGGCCGCGCACGACGCGCCGTCCGGCCAAGGGGCCGCGCGTGTCCGTCACGACCGTGCACTGCGACTCCGGCTCGGCGTCGAGATGGAAATAGATCACCACCCAGTCGCGCGTCTTGCCGAGCTCGTGCGCCTGCCGCGTGTTGGAGAACAGCGCCGTCAGGTGCCAATCGCCGCGCGTGGTGTGGAGCACCGGCAGCCATGCCGCGCCGCTCGGGTTGAAGCGCTTCGGTGCGATCGTCGGCAGCTGGCCGGCGGCCGCCTTCTCCCGGTACGCCCGGTCGACGTCGAGCAGCAGGGCGATGGGCGGAGCCTCGGGCGCCGGCAGGGCACGAATGCGGCGGTGTCCGAGCTTCTCCGCGATGGCGGCCCGGATGGCCGCGGCGCGCCGGTGGCCGATCCCCGAGACCTTGCCCAGGCGGCCGTCGTGAGCGGCGACCTCGAGGGCCTCGAGCGTGTCGATGTGCAGGACGTCGTGGATGCGGGCCGCCAGCTCCGGGCCCACGCCGGGCAGCGTCTGGAACAGCTGCTCGGGCTGCAGCTCGCCTTGCAGGCGCTCGAGCTGGCTCCAGCGTCCGGTGGTCGCCATCTCCAGGATGGCCAGGCCGATGCCCCGCCCGATCCCCGGCAGCTGCGTGAGGCCGCTCAACCCGTCGCTGCGGGCGATGTCCGCGACCGACTGTTTCAGGCTCAGGAGCGTATCGGCGGCACGTCGGTAGGCGGCGATGCGAAACCTGTCGGCCCGCTGCTGCTCGAGCAGGTCCGCCATCTCGCGCAGCTTGCCGGCAACGGCACTGTTGACGGGCGTCATGGCGGCTTCGCTCGGCTGGACTCGCTGGCACCTCGATCGACTGCGGACAGGGGAACGCGTGGGCGGAGGCGGCCTCGCCGGGGAGGCCGCCTCGTCCCTCGCAAGGCCCGTCAGGGCTTCCTGATCTCGATCTTGCGCTCGGCCTTGATCGCCTCGGGCTTCTTCGCCGCCGTGACCTTCAGCACGCCCTTGTCGAACTTGGCCTCGACCTTGTTCTCGTCGACGGTGTCGGGCAGGCGGATGGAGCGTGCGAAGCTGCCGAAGCTGCGCTCGGCCAGATAGTAGTTGTCGCCTTTCTCCTCCTTCTCGTGCTTCTTCTCGCCCTTGATGGTGAGCACGCCGTTGGCGAGGGTCACCGACACGTCCTTCTCGTCGACGCCGGGCAGCTCGGCATCCACCACGATCGAGTTGGTGTTCTCGCGCACGTCGATCTCGGGTACGGTGATGTCCTCGCCGCGCGCGAGCGCGGGCCAGCGTGGCCGGGCGAACTCGAAGCGCTCGAATAGGCGATCCATCTCATCGCGCATGGCGGAGAAGATGTCGCGAGGGCGCGCTGGGCTTGCTTGCGGGGCGTTGGTCACTTCGGTCTTGGCCATGGTCGGTACCTTTCACGCGAGGATGGGCGGACACTCGTGTCCCGTCCGCTCGCTAGCGCACCGCCTGCATGCCGGCATTGACGCAGAGCAAAGTCACTCCTCCTGCGATCTCCCGCGCTCCGCCCCGGCTGGTGGGAGCCGGCTCGGCGCGCTGCCGTGCTCGGCGAGCAGGCGAACGACCTCCGCGTCGCTCAACTGGTGGAAATCGGCGTAGTGGATGCCGATCGCGTAGAACGGTTCGGGGGTGCGCAGGCACACGATCTCGTCGACCTCGCCCTTCAGCTCCTCTATCGTCTCCGGGGGAGCAACCGGCACGGCGAGGATCAACGCCTCGGGGCGCTTGCGCCGCACGGCCTTGAGGGCGGCGCGGACGCTGGCCCCGGTGGCGATGCCGTCGTCGACGAGGATGGCGGTGCGGCCCTCGAGCGGCACCCGCTCCCGGCCCGGCAGATAGGCGCGGCGGCGCCGCTCGATCTCCTCGAGCTCCCGCTCGGCCTGCGCGTCTATCCAGTCCCGGGTGATGCCGGCGCTCAGGACCACATCGTGGTTGACCACCACCTCCGGCTCGCCGCCGTCGACGACCGCCGCGGCAGCGAGCTCACGTTGAAACGGCACGCCGATCTTGCGCACGAGAACGATGTCGAGAGGCGCTCCCAGGGCGTCGGCGATCTCGGCCGCAACGGGCACGCCGCCACGCGGCAGGGCGAGCACCACCGGCGCCGCGAGGTGCCTGCCGGCCAGCTCGCGCGCCAGGGCGCGGCCGGCGGCACGCCGATCGGGAAAAGGTTGCTCCAAGCTCATTCCGGGCCCCGGCTGCGGCTGCCTGTGGATTGAGACAATGGATACTCCCTCTGCGAGCCCGGCGTTGAGGTTGATCAAACGGCGGCGGCGGCAGGAGGCAGCTGCGGCGCCCGAAGGCTTCGTGTCGGCCGTTGCATGGAGCACCTGAGATATGGCATTGCACCCCCGAATTGTCCTCGGGGATCAAGCGGCGGAAGGCATCTCTCGGCGAGCCGGTAGATGGGCCGCATCGGGACATGTGCCATGACAGAGGATCTCTCGATCTCCGCGATCATCCCCCTCTACAACGGGGAGAAGTACATCGAGCAGGCGATCCGGAGCGTCGAGCGTCAGATCGTCAAGCCGATCGAGTTGATCATCGTCGACGACGGCTCGACCGACAGGGGCTGCGAGATCGTCACGGAGATCGCCAAGTCGGTGGCGCTCACCCTGATCCACAAGCCCAACGGCGGCCAATCGTCGGCGCGCAATCTCGGCGTCAGGCACTCCAAAGGCAAGTTGATCGCCCTGCTCGACCAGGACGACATGTGGTATCCCAACCACCTGCAGGAGCTGGTGAAGCCGTTTCAGGAACCGCGCTTCCCCGAGCTCGGCTGGGTCTACAGCGATCTCGACGAGGTGGACGAGAATGGGAAGATGCTGACGCGGCAGTTCTTGAGAACGCTGTCAGCGCCGCATCCCAAACGCGACGTGTTCAGCTGCCTGCAACAGGACATGTTCGTCCTGCCGTCGGCCTCGCTCATCTCGCGCAAGGCCTTCGACCAAGTCGGCGGCTTCGACGAGCGGCTGTCGGGCTACGAGGACGACGACCTGTTCCTGCGCCTGTTCCACGAGGGCTACGACAACGAGTTCATCCCCATGGCTCTGTCCATGTGGAGGATCTATCCATCGAGCAGCTCGTACTCGTCGCGCATGGCGGCCAGCCGAATGGTCTATGCCCGCAAGCTCTGTCAGAGCTTCCCCGATGACCCCGCTCGCACGCGCTACTGCCTAGTGCGCGACTTGATCGCACCTCGCTTTTTCGTTCAGGTGCTGGGTGAATTCGTGAGGGCGGCCAAGCGCGGCGATTGGAGTCGGGCGGAGAAGACCCTCGAGGACCTCGAGTTCCTGGCCGACAGGCTGAGCTCCGGCAGGCGCCGGGTGTTCGCGGTGCTCTACCCATTGATGCGCGTCAGGGCGCTGGTGCAGCTGGCCCTCGGCGTGCACTGGCTGTTGGAGCCCATCGTCCGCAAACTGGTCGGCCCACGCGCCGTGGTCGTGCGCGGCCGCTAGCCGACGCGCGACCAGGGGCCGCCGCCCATTGCCCGCCGCGACCGGCTCACGGCCGCTGACACCCGAAGCCGGGATGACAGCACTTGGGGCGCGACCGGTTCGGTCAGGTCGCAATGCGCGCCTAGCGGTTGCGTGCGGCCTCGAACAGGAACCACGTGCGCTGCTCCGCCTCGTCGATGCAGGTCTCGAGCAGGCTGGCGCTCGCCACGTCGCCGTGCTCGTCGCACAGGGCGTGCGTCTCGCGCATGCGCACGGCGAGCTGGGCGTTGTCCTCGCGCAGCTCGGCCAGCATGTCCTGCGGCGAGACGTAGTCGGCGTCGTTGTCGAGCACGCGCTGCAGGCGGGCGACGTGGCCGATGGAGCGCAGCGTCGTGCCGCCGATCTTGCG
>DASRDL010000044.1:0-9572 GCA_035652635.1 Hyphomicrobiaceae bacterium
TTGCCCGCCAGGTCCTCCTCGCGGCCCGGCGCCTCGCCGATCAGCATCAGACGGGCCCTGGGCGCCCCGCGGAAGAAGCACAGGTTCTTGGCGGTGGCTTTCAGCCCGCAGCCGTCGAAGCGGGCGAGCTGATCGGCGAGCACCTCGAGCGTGGCGGCCTGCCGCGCTGCACTGCGGGCCGCCATGACCGCGGCATCCGGCGACGTCGCAGGCGGCAGGCGGCGGGGCGCGGTCGGCTCGGGCGGCATGACCGGCGGCGGGCGGCGGGCAGGCGGGGCCGGCGGCGCAATCGCCCGCGACCGCGCAGGTGCGGGGTCCGCGCTCGCAGCGGGCGGCGGCTCGCGCGGCGGTGCGAAGCCGGCTCCCGGCCTCCGATCGCCTCTGGAGAGCCAATCGACCGCAGCGTCGCCGACGGCCTCGTCGACGCCCATGGCACGAAACCAGTCGAGCAGCGCCGCCAGCCCGGCGGCCTTGGTCTTGTCCAGCATGGCTCAAGTCTAGCGGTGTCGACCGCCATTTGCAGCACCACCGCTTGACGCTGGGACGGGCCTCGACCTATCGAACCTTCGAGCCGGTTCACTCGGGGCCCAGCCAATGGCGCAAACAGCTGATCTCCCTCCGCGCGAGGGCATGGACTTCGACGTGGTGATCGTCGGTGCCGGGCCCGCCGGGCTGTCGGCCGCCATCCGCCTGAAGCAGCTGGCCGCGGCCGCCGGCTCGGAGCTGTCCGTGGTGGTGCTGGAGAAGGGGTCCGAGGTGGGGGCCCACATTCTGTCGGGGGCCGTCATCGACCCCATCGGCCTCTCCACGCTCGTTCCCGACTGGAAGGAGAAGGGTGCGCCGGTCGAGACGCCGGTGACGGAGGACCGCTTCTACTTCCTGGGCCCGGCTGGCTCTATCCGCATCCCCAACTTCGTCATGCCGCCGCTGATGAGCAACCACGGCAACTACATCATCAGCCTCGGCAGCCTCTGCAAATGGCTGGGCGAGCAGGCGACGGAGCTGGGAGTGGAGATCTACCCCGGCTTTGCCGCCGCCGAGGTGCTCTACGACGAGAAGGGCGCAGTGACCGGTGTCGCCACCGGCGACATGGGCATCGGCAAGAGCGGCGAGCCGACGGACCGCTTCACCCGCGGCATGGAGCTCAGAGGCAAGTACACCCTCATCGCCGAAGGCGCGCGCGGGTCGCTCGCCAAGATGCTGATGGCCAAGTTCGCGCTCGGTGCGGGCCGGCAGCCGCAGAAGTACGGTATCGGCCTGAAGGAGCTGTGGGAGGTGAGCCCGCAGAAGCATCGGCCGGGGCTCGTTCAGCACACGCTGGGCTGGCCGCTCGACGACGCCACCGGCGGGGGATCGTTCCTCTACCACTACGGCGCCAATCTGGTGTCGGTAGGCTTCGTCGTGCACCTCAACTACGCCAACCCCTACTTGTCGCCTTACGGCGAGTTCCAGCGCTTCAAGACCCACCCGCTCATTCGCGACACCTTCGAAGGCGGCCGACGCATCGCCTACGGCGCCCGCGCGTTGACCGAGGGCGGCTGGCAGTCGATCCCGCGTCTCGCGTTTCCGGGCGGCGCGCTCGTCGGCTGCGCCGCGGGGTTCATGAACGTGCCCCGCATCAAGGGCTCCCACAACGCCATGCTGTCGGGCATCGCCGCGGCCGAGGCGGTGTTCGCGGCCGTCGCGGCCGGCCGCGCACACGACGTGCTCGCGGACTACGAGAGCACCGTCATGTCGGGCCCCATTGCCGCCGACCTCAAGCGCGTCCGCAACGCCAAGCCGTGGCTGGCGAAGCTCGGCACCACGCTCGGCACGCTGGCATCGGGCGTCGACATGTGGCTCAACACGCTGCTGCCGGGCATCGGGCTCGGCTACACGCTCGAGCACGGTAAGCCGGACCATGCGACCCTGCAGCCCGCAAGCCGCGCGCAGCCGATCGAGTATCCCAAGCCCGACGGGGTGCTCACCTTCGACCGCCTCACCAACGTGTCCTTCTCCGCCACCAACCACGAGGAGGACCAGCCGGCGCATCTCAAGGTCGCCGATCTCGAGCTGCAGAAGCGGTCGGAGCACGACGTCTACGCCGGGCCGTCGAACCGCTATTGCCCGGCGGGCGTCTACGAGTGGATCGAGGAGCCCGAGGGACCGCGCTTCGTCATCAACGCGCAGAACTGCGTCCACTGCAAGACGTGTGATATCAAGGACCCGAACCAAAACATCAACTGGGTGGTGCCCGAGGGCGGCGGCGGGCCCAACTATCCGGGCATGTGAGGCGCAGCCGGCGCGAGGACTGGAGGGGAGGAAGCCATGGCAGAAGCGAAGCTGCACCCGGAAGCTCAAACGGTGTGCGATCTCATCGTCGCCTCGGGACGGCCGCCGTTCGAGACGCTGACGCCGCCGGAGGCACGCAAGGCCTACCTCGCCTCCAAGCCGGTGCTGCAGCCCGACCCGCCGCCGGTGGCCGAGGTTCGGGCGCTGGAAGCGGAGGGGCCGGCGGGCCCGATCCCGCTCAGGCTCTATCGTGGCCAGGGGGCGGCCACCGGCCGTCCGCAGCCGGCGCTCATCTACTTCCATGGCGGCGGCTGGGTGATCGGCGATCTGGAGAGCCATGACCAGGCCTGCCGGGCGCTCGCCAACGCCATCCCGGCGATCGTCGTCGCCGTCGACTACCGGCTGGCGCCCGAGCACCGCTTCCCGGCCGCCGTCGAGGACGCCATTGCCGCCACCAGGTGGATCGCCGCCAACGCCGCCGGCCTCGGCATCGACGCTCAGCGCCTCGCTGTCGGCGGCGACAGCGCCGGCGGCAACCTCGCCGCCGTGGTATGCCTCGACGCGCGCGACCGCGGGGGGCCGCGCCTTCGCCACCAGGTGCTCATCTATCCGGGCACCGACATGCGCATGGGCTTCCCCTCGATCGAGCGTCACGCTCGCCAGCTGCCGCTGACGAAGGCGGCGATGGCTTGGTTCGTCGGCCATTATCTGGCCGCAGAAAAGGACAAGACCGACTGGCGTGCCTCGCCGCTGCTGGCGCCGAGCCACCGCAACCTGCCGCCGGCGCTGGTCATCACGGCGCAGTTCGATCCTCTGCAGGACGAAGGCGAAGCCTACGCCAAGGCGCTGTCGCAGGCCGGCGTGGAGGTGAGGCACGAGCGCTTTGCCGGCCAGATCCACGGCTTCCTCACCATGGGGCGGATCGTGTCGGACAGCGCGCGCGCCATCGCTCTTGCCGCCGCCACGCTCAAGAGTACGTTCGACAAGCCCTGAGCAGGCAAGCGCCGTTATGCTCGGCGTAGCCGCAAGAGCGCGTTCCGGCAGGCTCGTGCGGTCGGTCCAGCGTTTGCCCACTTTGCATGCCCTGCTCGGATTCGCCGTCGCCACAGGCGATCGGGCTCGACACGAAAGTGATTCTTTACGGTCGCACGCAGGTGCCTTTCCTGCTAGCGTGCGCAGGGGGCGGGAATCAGGATGGGCCTCAATTCTCCCGGCACGAGGTGACATGCGCGCTCGCTATCCTGTGCTCTTCGTCTTGTCCGCGGTCCTGGCGCTGGCGGCCTCGGCGGTTGCGGGGTCTGCCGCGGCCGGCATCGGCGCCAAGGCGGACGCCGGGGAACGCGAGACACACTCGCTACTCGGCAGCTATCTCGCCGGCAGGATCGCGCGCGGCCTGCACGACACCGAGGCGGCGGCGAGCTACTACCGGCACGCCCTGAGCCGCGACCCCGCCAACGAGGTGCTGCTCGAGCAGTCCTTTCTGATGGAGCTGGTCGAGGGCAACTGGGAGCGCACGGAGGACCTCGCCCGCAAGCTTGCCGAGATCGAGCCGCCGCGCCGCACCGCCCACGCCTTCATGGGGCTCGTCGCCTTCAAGGCGCAGCGCTATGCCGAGGCCGATGAGCACTTCAAGCTCGCCGCCGCCAATCCCATCGGCGAGCTCACCAGCGCGCTGGCCAGGGCCTGGCTCTATCAGGCCGAAGGCAAGACCGACGAGGCGCTGGCCCTGCTCGATGCCCCCAAGCAGCCGGAATGGGCCCAGTACTACCTGCGCTTCCATCGCGCCCTGCTGGCCGATCAGGCCGGGCGCCGCGCCGAGGCCCGTGCCGCCTACGAGCGCATCCCGAAGAACGATCAGCGCACGCTCAGGATCACGCTGGCCTACGCCCAGCACGCCGCCGGGACCGGTGATGCCAAGCTGGCGCTGAGCGTGCTCAAGGCCCACCGCGAGAGGACCAAGGGCGAGGGGCATCCGCTGGCGCGGGCTCTGCAGGAGCGCATCGAGGCCGGCGAGCAGCCTGCGCCGCTCGTGACCACGCCTGCAGAAGGCATGGCCGAGGCGTTCTATGGTCTGGGAGAGGCGCTGACCGGCGATGGTGGCGTCAGCGTCGGGGCGGTCTACCTGCAGTTCGCCCTCTACCTGGTTCCCGACTCGGTGTTCGCCCTGACCGCGCTCGCCAACGCCTACGAGACGACCAAGCGCTACGAGGCCGCCATCGCCGCCTACGACCGCATCCCCAGGGGCACGCCGCTGCAGGCCAGCATCGACATCCGTAAGGCGCTGAACCTCACCCAGCTCGAGCGTGTGGACGAGGCGCAGAAGCTGCTCGACGAGCTGGCGCGCCAGTATCCCACCGACCTGCAACCGCTCGATGCGCTCGGCGGCATCATGCGCGGGCGCAAGCGCTACGCCGAGGCCGTCGACTACTACACGCGCGCCATCGCCCTCATCGACAAGCCCGAGCAGAAGCACTGGTCCTACTACTACTACCGCGGCACCTGCTACGAGCGGCTCAAGAAGTGGCAGCTCGCCGAGGCCGATCTGCAGCAGGCCTTGAAGCTCAGCTCCGATCAGGCCCTGGTGCTCAACTACCTGGGCTACTCCTGGGTCGATCAGAACCGCAACCTCAAGCAGGGTCTGGCCCTGATCGAGAAGGCCGTGCGCCAGAAGCCGGACGACGGCTACATCGTCGACAGCCTCGGTTGGGCCCACTACCGGATGGGCAACTACCGCGAGGCGGTGAAGCACCTGGAGCGCGCCGTGGAGCTGCGCCCCGAGGACCCCGTGCTGAACGACCACCTGGGCGATGCCTATTGGCGCGTGCGGCGCGAGCGCGAGGCGCGCTTCCAGTGGGAGCAGGCACTCACCCTCAAGCCGGAGCCCGAGGACGCCGAGAAGATCAAGAAGAAGCTGGCCAAGGGGCTGCCGGCACCGGCCCAGGCGCGCCAGGGCAAGGGCACGCGCGAGGCGCAGAAGCGCTCCGTCGGCGCGAAAAAGAGCACCCAGGCGAAGTCGTTCCCGTTCTTCCAGTAGCGCGGGCGCGACCGTCGCTGCTCGAGCGGGGCGTCAGGCCAGCCCATGCGGATCAGCGAGCGAGCCCCGGCCAAGATCAACCTGACGCTGCGCGTGCTGGGGCGCCGTGCCGACGGCTACCACGAGCTCGAGAGTCTGGTGACGTTCGCCGACGTCGGCGATTGCGTGACGCTCACCGTTGCTGGCGAGCCGGGCGCCGCGGGTAACGTTGCCGTCAGCGGGCCGTTCGCGGGCGACATCGACGGCCAGAACCTGCTCGAGCGCACTCTTGCTCTGCTGCGCGAGGCGGACCCCGGCCTGCGGCTGGGATCCGTGGAGCTCGAAAAGAACCTGCCCGTCGCGGCCGGCTTGGGTGGAGGGTCGGCCGATGCCGCCGCCTTGCTCAGGGCGGTGCGGCGGGCCAATCCCGAACGAGCTCCCGGGCTGCCCTGGCACGAGCTGGCGGCCCGCCTCGGCGCCGACGTGCCCGTCTGCCTCGCCGGCACCCCGGCGGTAATGCGCGGGGTCGGCGAGCAGATCGAGGGGCGCGGGCTCAGGCCTGGCCGGCGCCGTCTCTACGCCGTCCTGGTCAACCCGCGCGTGCGGCTGGCCACGGCCGACGTGTTCCGGGTGCTCGCGGCGAAGGGCGCGGCGCATCGTCCGCTGGCCGTGCCCGCATTTGCCGACCTCGCCGAACTGCTCGACCACATGCGCGCCGCCGGCAACGACCTCGAGGCGCCGGCGCTGGCATTGCTCCCCGTCATTGCCGAGGTGAAGGCCGCCCTGGCGGGGCAGCCCGCCTGTCTCCACGCGGCCATGTCGGGCAGTGGCCCCACGTGCTTCGGCCTCTTCGCGGCCGAGGCGTCTGCGGCGCGGGCGGCGGCTGCGCTCGCTCTCCGTCATCCCGGCTGGTGGGTGGTTGCCGCCAGCCTCGACTTTCCCGCCTGAGCCGCCGAGGCGGGCCGAGCGTGTCGGGCTAGCTGACCCGGCTGATGCAGAAGCCGATCACGTCGCTCAGGGCGCGGGCGTGGGCTCCGGGCTTGAAGATGGCGAGCGCGTCGCGGGCGATGGCGCCGTAGTGCCCGGCGCGCTCCAGCGTCGCCTCGATGGCGCTGTGCTTCTTCATGAGCCGGATGGCGTGATCGAGGTCGCCGTCCTCTATGCGGCCGTCGCTCAGCGTGCGCTTCCAGAAGGCGCGCTCGCTCTCGCCGCCCCGGCGGAAGCAGAGGATGACGGGCAGCGTGATCTTGCCCTCGCGGAAATCGTCGCCCACCGACTTGCCCAGGTTGGCGCTGTCGCCGGAATAGTCGAGCGCGTCGTCGACCAGCTGGAAGGCGATGCCGAGATTGCGGCCGTAGGACTTGAGCGCCGCCTGCTCCTCCGCCGGGCGCTTGGCGATGGCTGCGCCCACCTCGGTGGCGGCGGAGAACAGGGCTGCCGTCTTGGCGTTGATGATGGCGAGGTACTCGTCCTCGGTGGTGGCCGTGTTCTTGGCCGCCGCCAGCTGCATGACCTCGCCTTCGGCGATCACGGCGGCGGCGCCCGACAGAATCTTGAGCGCCGGCAGCGAGCCCACTTCCACCATCATGCGGAACGCCTGCCCCAGCAGGAAGTCGCCGACCAGCACGCTCGCCTGGTTGCCCCACACCTGCCGGGCGGAGGCCTTGCCGCGCCGGTAGTCGCTCTCGTCGACCACGTCGTCGTGCAGGAGCGTGGCGGTGTGCATGAACTCGACGGCGGCCGCGAGTCGGACGTGGCTTTCGCCCTTGTATCCGCACAGCTTGGCCGCCGCGATGGTGAGCATCGGCCGCAGCCGCTTGCCCCCCGACGAGATCAGGTGGTGGGCGAGCTTGGGGATCAGCTCGACGTCCGACACCGCCTTGTCGAGGATGATGCGGTTGACCGCGGCCATGTCGTCGGTGACGAGATCGAGCAGCGGCTTGAGGCTCTGGGCAGGGTCCCGTGCCTCTTCGAATGGGACGACAACGCCCAAGGTATGCTATCTCCGGTTGGAGTTCCTTGGCCCCGGTATAGCCGGGGAGGACAAGGGGCAGTCAAGCCCGCATTGCCGCAGCGGTGGCGGTGAGGCTGCCCTGCGGCGTGTGTGTCAGGTGCCATGCGTGAAGTGCTGCGCAGCAACGATGCCGTCCTGATCAGCTTCGCCGAGACGGTGCTGCGCCAGGCCGGACTGGCGAGCCTGATCGCCGACCAGCACATGAGCATCGCCGAAGGCTCCATCGGCGCCTTTCCGCGCCGGCTCCTGGTCGGCGACGAGGACTGGCCGGCCGCCCGCCGGGCCCTGGCGCAGGCCGGGCTCGACACGTGGCTGATCGAGGACGACGGCACGTGCGCGTGAAGCGGGCTGTCGCGGGCGGGCCGGGCCTCACCAGCCCCGACGTCACGGACGACGCCTTCCTGGGCGGAGCGCTCGCTATCCTGCAGCCGAGGCAGGGATATCGCGCGGGGCTCGACGCCGTGCTGCTGGCGGCCTCGGCCCCCATCAGGGCCGGGCGCAAGGAGAAGGTGCTCGACGTCGGCGCCGGTGTCGGCGTGGTGGGGCTGGCGGTGGCGCGCCGGGCCCCGCGGGCCTCGGTCACTCTCGTCGAGCGCGAGCCGGCGCTCGCGAGGCTTGCCCGCGACAACGCCGAGCGCAACGGGCTCTCCTCGCGTGTCAGGGTGGTGGAAGCCGACGTCTCGCGCCGGCTCGAGGAGCTGGAACAGCTCGCCGCCGAGGCCGAGAGTTTCGACCACGTCCTCGCCAATCCGCCCTACAACCCGCAGGGCGCCGGCACCGTGTCGGTGGAGGCGCTGAAGGCGGCGGCCAACGTCATGCCGGACGGCAATCTGGCCCGCTGGGCGCGCTTCATGGCCGCCATGGCCCGCCCCGGAGGCACGGCCACCATGATCCACCGCGCCGATGCCGTGGGCGAGGTGCTGCAGGCGTTCGCGGGGCGCTTCGGCGACCTCGTCGTGTTCCCGCTCTATCCGCGCGAGGGTGCATCCGCGTCGCGCGTGCTGGTGCAAGGCAGGAAGGGCTCGAGCGCGCCCATCGAGCTGCGCCCCGGACTGGTTCTGCACGGGCCCGGCAACGGCTTCAGGCCGGAGGTCGAGGCCATCCTGCGCCACGGCGCCGGCCTGCCCTTGCGGAGGAGGCCGGCAAAGGCTTGAGTTCGCCTACGCCGTCGCCCTATGGTCGCCGGCAACTCGCGCGAGGTATCGCCGGATGTCCTTCTTCAATCGCGGCCCCGTGGTGCCGGTGCTGCGCTTCACCGGGCCGATCGGCATGGTGACGCCGCTGCGTCCCGGGCTGGCGCTGGCCTCCCTGGCCGGCCCGATCGAGAAGGCGTTCAGCCTCTCGCGGCTGCCGAGCGTCGCCGTCGTCGTCAACTCGCCGGGCGGCTCTCCGGTGCAGTCGCACCTGATCTATGGCCGCATCCGCCAGCTGGCGGCCGAGAAAGGCAAGCGCGTCTACGTCTTCTGCGAGGACGTGGCGGCTTCCGGCGGCTATTTCCTGGCGCTCGCCGGTGACGAGATCTACGCCGATCCGTCCTCCATCATCGGCTCCATCGGCGTCATCTCGGCGGGCTTCGGCCTCGACAAGCTGATCGGCCGCTACGGCATCGAGCGGCGCGTGCACGCCTCGGGCAAGGACAAGGGCGCGCTCGATCCTTTCCAGCCCGAGCGCCCGGAGGACGTGAGGCGGCTCGAGGAGCTTCAGCGCAACGTGCACGACGTCTTCATCGGCGTCGTCAAGGAGCGGCGCGGGGCCAGGCTCAGGGGGCCGGAGGAGGAGCTGTTCTCCGGCACCTTCTGGTCGGCCGGCAAGGCGCTCGACTATGGCCTGATCGACGGCATCGCCGACCTGCGCAGCAAGATGCGTGCGCTCCACGGCGACAAGGTGCGGCTGCGCGCCATCCCGCTCGGTCCCACCGGGCTGCTCGCGCGCTTCCGTCGGCTGCCGGGCTTCCATGCGGCCGCCGGCGACGGATTTGCCTTTGCGCCGTCATTGACCGATGATGTCGTCTCGGCCATCGAGGCGCGGGCGCTGTGGTCGCGTTTCGGCCTTTAACGGTGCGTAGATTGACCGAGATTCGATCTCGCCGCCCCGGCCGTGGAGGTGTGTCGTGCCGCAAGTGATCGCCTTGGCCCTGCTGGGCGCCGGCCTCTTTGCCGGGTATCGCTGGCTCACCCGCGCCGCGCGCGATTTCGGCGCCGAGCTGCAGGCCGCCGAGGAGGAGCTGCGCCGCCAGGCGGCCGGCCGCATCGAGAAGAACCTGGGCGCGCTCGA